>JALYZZ010000686.1 GCA_030948675.1 Bacteroidota bacterium
CCAATACCACTTGGATTCAAATCGACCTTTTACTAACGTTATTTGGATTAACCAGGGAAGACCTTCTGAGAGGCGACGACGCCCAACTGGCTAAAGCTGTACGAAGTGTAGCGCATCGCATTCCAACTTACGTTACCATAAAAGACGTGAAATACAGGTGGGGGCACGGCCAGGAAGACATTTACCCGGTAGCACAAATGGAAAAGTTATGGACAGACATGACTGCATTGTCCGACATTCAATGTGGTTATTTGGTAGTACCAAGAACCCGCGGACAACAAATGAAAGACCCGGCTCAATTAGATGCGTGGGTAACGGATGGCAGCAAAGATTATGTTGATTCGCTTTGCAAATTCAGCGGCAGTGTCACCCCTTAATAACCATTTTGTAGCCGGCGACAATACTACTATCAGGCGGCCGTTGCGTCGCACACTTTTACATGGTAATCTCATGGGGCAAGGCACAATAATGTTCGTGCATACCTAAACAACCCCATAGCCTATTTTTGAAGACATGAACGAACAACACAATCCATGGACTATCCTGCATGAGCAGGAAGTCTACGACAATCCCTGGATACAGCTAACAGCATTTGACGTTTTAAATCCCGCAGGAGGAAAAGGCATTTATGGTAAAGTACATTTTAAGAACCATGCAATTGGCATCATCGCACTTGACGACCAGTTGAACACTTTTCTTGTTGGTCAGTATCGTTTTGCATTAAACCAGTATAGCTGGGAAATACCAGAAGGCGGAGGCCCCTTGGGCATAGATCCGTTAGAGTCTGCAAAGCGTGAATTAAAAGAGGAAACTGGCTTGGTAGCAACACAATGGACAAAAATGTTAGATCTCCATTTATCTAACTCCGTTACGGATGAATACGGGTGCATTTTTATGGCAAGAGGCTTGCGGCAGGAAGAAGCCATGCCCGAAGAAACAGAGCAACTGGCAGTAAAAAAAGTGCCTTTTGAAGAAGCATATCAAATGGTTGAGCAAAGAATAATTACCGACGTAGTAGCAGTCGCTGCAATTTTAAAAGTAAAAATCTTGATTTTAGAAGGAAAGTTAAGCTGATGATTAGTAAAGTTTCAGTGCTGTCGCCACCATCACAGCAACCAGCAGCACTGAAACTTGATAACAAAAGGAAGATTTGGTACCTGCTGTATATATATGCCGCCCTTTCACCTTTGCGAAACAATACACCCATTGCAATTAAAGCTTTAAAACATTATCTTTAAAACCGTCATTATCCAACAGCACAAGGAGTAAGAATTACACATAACCGCACTGATTCTATGGCCGACAAGAGCAAAAGAACTTCTTTACTTAGAAAGGTATTTGTATCCGCTGCACTGATTGCATTGTTAGGATTGTTTTTGACTCTCTACTACTTCGTTTACATTCCGCAGCAGCAGACTGCGTATAACAAAAGCACATTTACAATTTTAAAAGAAATCTCAGACAACTTTAAAGACAGGGTACAGGGAGCAGACTTTGCCGCCGAAAAAAATAATGGTGTGCTGGGCTTTAAAAAAATTCCCGCTGACAGCAACTCCTTAAGACAGCAATTAATTGAAGCAGTAAGCGTGCCCGCGATGCAACATAGAAGTACAACTGCCAATAGTTTGTCTTACCTGCTTGCAAAAAAAATTAATGATTCAACCAAAAGAAAAATACAAGAGATTTTTCAACCAATAGTAGCGCTCCATTCAATCAACTTCGAGTCGATTGTTTTAATTAAAACCGATAGTTTCAGAAACGGTGGTTTTAATAGGGGAACGATGATATACAACTCATCAAACCTGGCTCCTGACGACGATGTGAACATTGACAGTATTTACAAGAGAAAGTCTTTTTTTATATATCCTGCTACTTTCGATGTAGAGATAGAGTCGGTAGACTACAAGCTGTATACACTTCCATTCAGCATTTCTGATCAAAAATTTATTATCGGCGGATTTATCAGTAACCATAATTATAAAGTTGCTTCCAGAAGTTTTCCTGTGCTGCCGCTGATTATTATTGCTGTATCACTGGTAGTTATCTTAACAAGTTTGCCGTTTTTAAAAGTATTTCTGTTAAGTCCCCAGGAAAGCATTTCTGTAAAAGATGTGCGATCAATTATTGCTATGATCTACATCATACCCTTTGTTTTTATCATGCTCGTTTCATGCGTGTGGCTGTATGGTCGCTCGCAATTGCACGCAAAAGAGGCAATCCGGCAGTTGCACGAGGAGGTAACAAAGTCCTTTTACAGCGAAATAAACACGGTAATAACGCAGTTAAAACAGTATGATTCATCTTTGAAAGAATCGACTTTTGGCGAGGAGATAGAACCCGCAATACATGCGTTGACAGATGATGAGAAAGCGACCATTGATTTAAAAGACGCAGCGTTACATCCGCGGTATTACAAGAATTTTTCCGGGCTATTCTGGATCGACTCATCGGGCCAGGAAATAGCGAAATGGAATTTCTCAAGAGACAGTGTGTATTTTTTTAATAAAAGCGATAGACAGTACGTGCAGGACATCAAACGACACGAAGGATATGTATTGCCC
>JALYZZ010000689.1 GCA_030948675.1 Bacteroidota bacterium
AAGAAATAGACCTGCATAACCATGTATCAAACAAAAAGACCACAGGTTTTTTACCTGACGAAAGGGCTTGGTTTGATAAGTTTTTAGCAAACGGGTTTGTAGATGGTTTCCGGCAACTCAACAATCAGCCTGGCCAATATTCGTGGTGGAATGTTTTAAGGCCCTCTACCCGCCTTGAAAACAAAGGCTGGCGAATAGACTACATTAACGTAACAGATAATTTGAAGGATAGAATAGTTGATGTAAAGATTTTGCCTGAGGTTAAACACAGCGATCATTGTCCTGTTTACTTAGAACTTATATAATCTCCGGACGACGTATTTTATATTGTAAACCAAAGGTGTAACACAACTATTGCGCCTTTTCTCTATCTCTTAAAGGCTTTAAAGCGAATAGGGCAGAAAAAACAAAAAAGCCTAAAGCGAGAGCAGTACTACTAAATTTATACCCTATAGCAAGTCTTAAGTTTACTACTATTGCTACAACGCTACCAATGCAAAGAGATAAAACAAGGTTTCTCATCGTGTTCATACTTATAGGATATTTAGATTTTATTAGTTCTTAGCAACTCTATTATTAAACGGTTCTAAGCTTTTAATTATTGCTGGCAACACCAGTTAAAAAAACGGGTTAAGCAAGTAAAAACGCTTTTGCTACCGACATAAATATTTATCGTTTTCCAGTATTTTAAAAAAGTGTTAGGTGGCTAAAAAGCAAAAATCCGGCTTAAGCAGCAGGATTTTTTTTGTAAGATTAAAGATGTTGTTGTCTAACGAAATTTTTTTGATGCTACTCAGCAGTAAAATATTCTGTGTAGATCTTACCTGAAGACGCATCTGTATCTTTCAATACAAGCTTGTTACTGGTTATGGAAATAATAGTATAATACTGATTGGTAAGATAACTTGAGCTTACAGGCCAGTAATAAATTTTGTCAGGACTTTCGTAAGAGTAGTTTTTATAAGCGACGGGGGTCGAGTTTACCTGTAAATTTCCATATAGACCAAAAATAATATCCCACCCTTTTCCCTTACCCAATATTTGTGTCGTCGTGCTTCCATTTACTGTTGTTTTCACGCTGTCACAAACCAGGTACTTGCCACCAAAAGCCGTAAGCGCATCCTCATTGGCGTCTGGAGGTCTGTTGTCTTTGTTGCAAGCTGCAAGCGTAGCAATTGTAAAAATGCAAGCGAGGAGTTTCTTCATTTAATCTTTTTTAGCGGTTAATTTTATTTGGAGGGTTTTTTATAAAAAATTCTTATTGCAATTTTGTTTCCAAATGTAGCTTTTAAAAAATAGTTCCATTTCCATTAGAAGCACATAACAGCGACCAGCTTGTAATCATTTCTTCTCTGCACTATAGTTTTCGTCGTCTCAATTCCGCGAATCAAAAAAATCACTGTAGTTTCTTGCGCTACATTTGCAAAAGTAAACAGCAATAAAAAATGGCCAAAATAGGAATTAATATTGCAACCGGAAGTTTGCAAAAAGAAGAGATGATAGTGGGTATAGACCTTGGAACAACCAATAGCCTTGTCGCCATTATTCATCCTGAAAGTAAGCAACCGCTTGCGCTAAAAGAACATAATAGCAGCAGTCTTGTTCCCAGTATTGTACATTTTGACGAAGCGGGAAATGTGACGGTGGGAGAGAATGCAAAGCAATACCTCATTTCCGAGCCGCACAATACTATTTTTAGTGCAAAACGGTTGATGGGTAAAAGCTACAACGATGTAAAGGACAATGCATCTTTTTTTACTTATAAAATAATCGATGATAATACTGACAGCCTGGTAAAGGTGCAGGTCGCGAATAAGTTCTATTCTCCTATTGATTTGTCTTCTTTTATACTTAAAGAACTAAAGCAACGCGCCGAGCATATTCTAAAAACCCCAGTCACCAAAGCTGTAATTACAGTTCCCGCTTATTTCAACGACTCGCAGCGACAAGCTACCCGCGACGCAGGTAAACTTGCGGGTCTGGATGTGCTAAGAATCATAAATGAGCCAACTGCGGCAAGTCTTGCGTATGGCCTCGGTTTAGACAGAGAAGAAAGTAAAACTATTGCTGTATATGACCTCGGGGGAGGCACTTTTGATATTTCAATACTTCATATCACCAATGGTATTTTTGAAGTACTTAGCACGAATGGAGACACTTATCTTGGTGGCGATGATTTTGACCGGATGATCGTACAACACTGGATGAAGCAATCCGGGCTTTCCGAACTTGAACTGTTAAATAACAAAGAACTTTCTCAAACTTTAAGGTTAAAGGCTGAAGAAGCCAAAAAGCTTTTGAGCAATGCAGACAATTTTCAATCTGAACTAAATGGAAGTGTATTGACGATTTCAAGAAGTGAGTTTGAACAATTAATAGCACCATTAATTGAGAGAACAATTGAATCTTGTAAAAGTGCAATGAAAGATGCAAATATTGCTATAGAAGAAATTGAAAGCGTGGTGATGGTTGGCGGCAGCACAAGGGTGCCTGCTGTTAAAAATGCTGTTGGTTCCTTTTTTGGCCGGCCGGTAAATGATACAGTAAATCCAGATGAAGTTGTTGCTTTGGGAGCTGCTATTCAGGCTGATATTCTTGCGGGTAACAACAAAGATTTTCTGTTACTCGATATCACTCCACTAAGTTTGGGGATTGAAACAATGGGGGGATTAATGGACGTATTAATTCCCAGAAATTCAAAAATACCAACCAAGGTGGGTCGCCAATATACAACGCATAAAGACGCACAAAGTGGTATGCGGATTAGTGTTTTTCAGGGCGAGAGAGATTTGGTACAGGATAACCGGAAGTTGGCAGAATTTAATTTATCAGGCATTCCGGGTATGCCTGCAGGTTTGCCAAAAGTGGAAGTGTCATTTCTGATAAATGCAGACGGCATCTTAGTTGTAAAGGCAAAAGAACTACGCAGTGGTGTTGAGCAAAGTATTGAGGTAAAACCTCAATACGGATTGAGTGATGATGAGGTGGAAAAAATGTTGTTAGATAGTTTAACCCATGCAAAAGACGACATAACAAAACGTGCATTGGTCGAAGCCCGGACAGAGGGTGAACACCTGCTGGAAACTACTGAAAAGTTTATTGGAAAGAATGCAAGCCTGCTTAGTCAGCAGGAACTTATAGCCACAGCCGAAGCAATGCAAGCATTACAACTTGCAGTTACTATGGAAGACAAAGATCTAATTCATAGAAAAGTCGAAGAATTAAATGACATCAGTCGTCCGTATGCAGAGCGGGTAATGGATATGGCAGTAAGT
>JALYZZ010000333.1 GCA_030948675.1 Bacteroidota bacterium
CTTTTTCCGCAACAGTATAACTTTTATTAATGACGCTAAAATTAGGTTCAGTTACGGTACTTCAGGTAATAACAGGATTGCTGCCTACGGTTATACAACAGGTTACCTTACACCGTTAAATGCTGGCTACGGTCTGAACAATGTGTTGAATTATACTTTAACCCTACCCACCAGACTTGGAAACCCCGATATTCAATGGGAATCCTCTACTTCAAAAAACCTCGGTTTCGATCTAAGCTTCTTTAAGAGCAGGGTTAATGTAACCGTTGACCTTTATTCTAACACCACCAGTAATTTGTTGCTCGAAAACAAGATACCACCAACGTCAGGCTATACAACACAATATCAAAATGTAGGTACTACCCGTAACAACGGGCTTGAAATTCAATTGCAGGGTACAGTAATGAGAAAGAGAGACTTTAACTGGAATGCGAACTTCAACATCTCATTTAATAAAAACAAAATTTTGAGTTTGGGTAACCAGAGACAGTTTACTGCTAATTCCGGCTGGTTTAGTACCACAGCGAATCCTGATGATTACATTGTGAGGGTTGGCGATGAAGTAGGTACGATGTATGGTCTAAAAGTAGATGGCTTTTACAAAGTGAGCGATTTTACCACGAGTCCCTATACAAATGCAAGCTACCCTAACCTCACATATCAATACTTTTTGAATTCAAAGTTGCCTAATCCGGCTGCGGTGTTAGCAGATTTGGTTCAGCCGGGGCAAATAAAGTATGCCGATATAAATGGAGATGGTAAAATAACATTAGATAGTGACAGAACGGTTATTGGTCATGCTTTACCTAAGTTTACCGGCGGTTTTAATCAACAGTTTACTTACAAGAATTTTGACCTCAGCATCTTCTTCAATTACTCCTATGGCAATAATATTATAAATGCAAACAAGCTTGAGTTTTCTAACGCTTATGGAGTTGATGCAAACATGCTGGCTATTATGAATGACCGTTGGAAAGTGATAGATCCATCGGGAAATCTGGTACAGAAACAAATAAACAATTCAACTGTAGTGGGTATAGCACCAGATCAACTGGCTGCGTTAAACGCAAATGCACAAATATGGACTCCGATAAGAACAACAACGGGCTTTTATCCAAGTTCTTTTGCTGTTGAAGATGGTTCTTATATCCGCGTCAACAACATTACCCTGGGATACACATTGCCTAGCAAGTTGCTTCAGAGGGCTAAAATTGCCGCTTTACGTTTTTATGCTACCGCAAACAATATTGCCACGATTGCAGGTTATTCAGGTTACGATCCTGATGTAAATTCTCGTCGTAACTCAGCTTTAACACCTGGGGTAGATTATGCCTCTTATCCCCGTGGACGCACATTTATTTTCGGTGTAAATCTTTCTTTTTAAAATCTTTCAATTGCTTTTCATGAATACTCCTTTTAATATCAGAAAAATGGCCGCAGCCCTTCTTATTATAGTAGCAGTCGGCTCTGTTTCGTGTAAAAAATATCTGTCGCCAGAATCGCTCTCAACTTTTGACCCCAGCATTGTCTTTGCCAACGTGCCCAATGCAAAAGCATCGGTCAATGGGGCATATCTTGCCATGGCAGGCGATTACGGTTATGGCATTCGATTTAGCTATTATTACCCGTACGATGATGATAATATTATGGGTGGAGGTGCAGGTCTCGATCAATCAAGGCACCAGATTGCTCATTATACGCTGCAGGCTGGTAATGCCGACATCGTCAATTCATTTAACCAGTTTTATGGTGGTATCGAAAGAGCCAACAATTGTATCTATTACATTCCGAAAATGGATTTGTATACAAACGGCAGTGCTGCGGATAAGGCAGAATTGCAAAGACTATACGGAGAGGCGTTAACAATAAGAGCGCAGTACTACTTTGAGTTGGTGCGCAACTGGGGCGACCTTCCTGCACAATGGGTACCTTCTGCTTTTGTAACAGATTTATTTTTACCAAGAACCAGCCGCGATACTATTTACGATCACCTTCTGGCTGATCTTGCTGTGGCAAAAACGCTTTTGCCCTGGAGAACTACCGTACTGCAGGATGAAAGATTTACAAAAGGGTCTGCGATGGCGTTGCGTGCTAAAATTGCTTTGTTTAGGGGTGGATATTCTTTGCGACAAAGCGGCAATATGGAACGGGCCGCCAACTACCTTGATTTCTACAAAATAGCTCGCGCCGAATGCGATACCCTTATGCAACACAGGGAGCAGCATACTTTGCTACCGTCTTATATGTCTATATGGAAAGATGTGATAGATGCACATAAACCAGTAGACCCTGCGGGAGAAATAATCATGCAGGTAGCAATGGCTAATGGCACTAACTCTGATAGTAAATTAGGTCTTCAAAACGGTACGAAAATCAATGGGGTTGGTGGTTCTTTAGGTATTGTTTTGCCCACCTACTTTTACCAGTTTGACTCAACAGATATTAGAAGAGACGTAACAGTTGTTCCTTTTGAGGTGGTGCAGGATATATACGGCAGAGGACACAACATTAACAGCATCTATGATGGTAAATTCAGAAAAGATTGGGTGACCAATCCAGGCTTTTATTTTAGCTCTGGGGTAACGACCGGTACAAACCCTGTAACACTTACTTCTGCATCTAATGCTGCTTTGCAAAACATGCAACTCAACTGGCCTTTGATCCGTTTTGCGGATATACTGTTGATGTACGCGGAAGCTGACAACGAAATCAACAACGGCCCTGGTGCAACCGCCATTGCTGCTTTTAAAGAAGTTAGTCAAAGAGGACATGGAGGAAACGTTGCGTTGGTTCCTACGGTACCTGCTGACAAAGATGGGTTCTTTAAATTAATTGTAAGAGAAAGGTCATTGGAATTTGGCGGCGAAGGAATACGAAAGTACGATCTGATCCGGTGGAATTTGCTGGCAAAAGCCATTGCAGAAACAAAGGCCAATCTTACAATTCTCGCACTAAAAACGCCTACTGACATGAACCAGCCGTCGTACATGGCGCCCCAGCCGGCATACACGTTAGGTAAAAATTTACCAGACTCTATGTTTAGTTTATTAACGACTAAAGCAACTTCGACCTCCCCGTTTGTCAATGCACAACCCGCGCCAACAACAAGCACAGTCTTCGTGAACTCTTATTATAAGCCTGCGCCTTCTTTGGCCGCCGTAGGGCAGTTGATGGGTGTAAACGGAGTGACTGCAACAAAGGTTTCGTGGAGAGGCTACAGCAGCATTACTACGTCTTACGTAAACTATTATGGTTTTGGCTTTAAGACAGGTACGAGCGAACTGTTTCCAATTCCACAGTCATCAATTGATGCCAATAATAACCTTCGACCCCAAAACCCGGGTTACTAATAACAATGATAATTGATAAGGCTGCTGGGTGAGCAGCCTTATCAAACTGACTAACCACCTCCTAAAAAGGTTCATCAATGACTCGTACTTTCAAACCTTTCGCAATTGTTTCGGTAGTAACACTAATGTCGTTTGTTCTTGCTCCTGCAAGAAAGATGAAAGTGTGGCTTATTGGCGATTCAACATGTGCCAACAAAGAGATAAAAGCATATCCTGAAACGGGATGGGGAATGCCTTTCAAATATTTTTTCGACACAACTGTTGAGGTAGATAACAGGGCACTTAACGGACGAAGTACAAAATCTTTTATTGCAGAAAACAAGTGGCAACCGGTTTTGGAAAAATTACAGGAAGGTGATTATGTGTTCATCCAGTTTGGACATAATGATGAAGTGCAAACAAAGGCAGCATCTACAAAACCGGAAGAGTTTAAAAGTTACCTGTTGAGATACGTAACTGAGACGAGGTCTAAACAAGCCAATCCTGTGCTGATTACACCTGTTGCACGAAGAAAGTTTGATACAACAGGAGGCATTGTTGAAACACATAAGGAGTATTCGGAAATTGTTAGAACAGTAGCACGCGAACAAAAGGTGCCTTTGATAGATCTCGATAAAAAAAGCCAGCAGGTATTGCAGCAGTTTGGCCCGGAGACATCAAAGCTTTTTTTTAATTATTTGCAGCCGGGCGAAAATCCAAATTATCCCGAAGGGCGACAAGACGATACGCATTTTTCTGAGCTTGGCGCACGAAGGATGGCTGAAATTGTGTTGGCTGAAGTGAGACACCTTCATCTTGATCTTTCAAACAGGATCGTGCAGCCTGAAATAAAAAAACAATAGCTAAGTGATGAATTACTTCGTTTATAAAAAGCTTTTTTGCGTGTCGTGTTTATTTGTTTTGATGTCATTCATTAACCCGGATAAAAAGAAAATTAAGGTGTGGATGATAGGAGACTCTACCATGAGTGTATATGAACCTGCAAGGGCACCTATCACTGGCTGGGGAATGCCGTTCGCTAACTTTTTTGATACAACCGTTACTATCGATAACCGGGCTAAAGGCGGCAGAAGCACCCGCACTTTTATTAGTGAAAACAGGTGGCAACCAATAGCCGATAGTATAGATGAGGGCGATTATGTTTTGATACAGTTCGGACACAACGATGAAGCTAAAGAACCACAGTATGCCGCCCGTTATACATCGGTTCCCGATTATAAAAATAATCTTGCAAAGTTTATAACGGAGACTCGGGCAAAACGAGGAATTCCTGTGTTAATAACACCGGTAACCAGAATGAAATTTGACGCTGCCGGAAAGGCATTGGAAACACACACGCCTTACACCAACGCGGTTTTCGAAGTGGCAAAACAGTACAATACACCCGTAATTGATTTAGATAAAAAAAGCCGCAATCTCATGCAACAACTTGGGCCTGAAAATGCAAAACTTCTTTTTATGCAGTATGAGGCAGGGCAGGAGCCTTTGTTTCCCGAAGGGCAAAAAGACAATACTCACTTCAATGAATATGGCGCACGAAGAATGGCAGAATTGGTTTTGGCAGAAATAAAAACCTTACAATTAGAACTGGCCGAACGCGTTGTATCACCTGGGGTGAAGTAAGATCAGGGAGAAAATTTTTTGTAACAATTATTTATTCCATACTTCAAATGACTATAAAAACCTTGACGCTTCTTCTTGCATGTTTTTATCTCGGCATTGTTTCGTGTTCCGCTAAAAAGCGAATTTTTGTATCAGATAGTTCTGCTGGTCCCTCAATAGCTTTCCCCGGTGCAGATGGTTTTGGCAAATATACTACCGGTGGACGTGGAGGTAAGGTAATGATTGTTTCAAATTTAAATGATGATGGTCCTGGAAGTTTTAGAGACGCAGTCGAAAACAATAAGCCTAAAATTGTTGTGTTTGCTATTTCAGGCACTATTCATCTTAATTCTAAACTATCTATTAAATCTAACACAACCATTGCCGGCCAAACGGCCCCTGGTGACGGTATTTGCCTGGCCGACTATCCGGTTTTGTTAGGAGGAAATAATATTGTTGTAAGATATATGCGCTTTAGAATGGGTGATAAAAACCAGAAGGGCGGAATGGTAGATGGTAACGGCGGCGACGATGCTTTTGGCGGCACGCATAGAAACAACATTATTATCGACCATTGTAGTATGAGCTGGAGTACAGACGAAGTTTTTTCGGTGTATGCAGGTGATAGTACAACCTTATCATGGAATTTAATTTCAGAGCCACTCGACTATTCTTACCACTTCGAAACAGGTGATAAAGACTACGAACACCATGGATACGGCGGCATCTGGGGCGGAAAACATACATCGGGGCATCACAATTTGTTTGCACATTGCGGCAGCAGAACACCTCGTTTTGACGGTGAAAGAAACATTCCGGAAGAATTTGTTGATTTTAGAAATAATGTGATTTACGATTGGGGGCACAACAATGCCTATGCTGGTGAAGGTGGAAATTATAACCTTGTAAACAATTATTACAAGTATGGACCATCAACGCAAAATGCGGTTAAAGAAAGGGTGTTGAATCCCTATAAAACCAGCAAGCTTCCCTATGGAAAGTTTTATGTAACAGGAAATTATATGGACGGTTCCCCTGCTGTTACAGCCAACAATTGGAACGGGGTGTTAATGGATAAAGGAACAGAAGCAGA
This sequence comes from Bacteroidota bacterium, assembly GCA_030948675.1. Classification (GTDB taxonomy): domain Bacteria; phylum Bacteroidota; class Bacteroidia; order Chitinophagales; family Chitinophagaceae; genus Segetibacter. The sequence goes on from JALYZZ010000333.1 coordinate 6,046, forward strand.
TAAAGCAGCATCAAAAGCCTCAGCTCCTTTTACTAGCGAAGCAGTGGCTACTCAAAACGCAACAGATGCTTATAACTTAGTTTTAAAAAGCGTAGGCGCAACATTACCAAAACGCGACACCCTTGATGAAAGAATTATCAACGAAGTGAAAACCCGTACAGGACATATGATAGATGTGCAAGGCGGTTATCCTCATGGCACCGATTACAGTCTTACCGTGAATGCCTGGCCTACTTTACATACCATGCCTCGTTTAACTGACACAGATAATGATGGGATGCCTGACACCTGGGAAACGGATAATAAACTCAATCCAAACGATCCATCTGATGCGGCAAAAACTTCGTTGAATAAGGCGTATACGAATGTGGAAGTGTATATCAATAGTTTGGTGAAGTAGACAATATCTGTCGTGGATGCAAGACAATATGCATGACTGGTTGCAGCGGATAAGTTTGTCTAAAAAAATAAATATGATGAAAAGCTTGTTGTGTTTACTGGTTGTAATTCCAAACTTTGTTGATGCCCAGGTTGCAGTTCCGCGCGATACTTCTTTCACCGTCTATAGCTCTTATGTAAAAGAAAGTAAAAAAAGACCTTACATCACCGTTGCCGAAGCTGCCTTGCCGCCTGGAGTACGGCAAAAGAAACAACTTGTTTTTGCGCTGGTTAACGGAAGAAAACTATACGCAGATATTTTTTATCCGGTTGCTACATCTAAGAAAGGTTATCCGGGAATTGTGATGATTTTTGGAGGGGGATGGAAGTCCGGCGACAGATCTCAAAATGTGCCGATAGCGCAGCAACTGGCGGCAAAAGGCTATGTGGCAATGACAATAGACTACAGGCTTTCTCCGGAAGCAACTTATCCTGCCGCGGTGTACGACGTAAAGGCGGCTATTCGTTGGCTTCGCGCCAATGGAAAAGAATTTGGTCTTAATCCCAAGAAGATAGCTACGCTGGGAATGTCTGCAGGAGGACAATTAGCGGCACTTGCAGGCGCTACAAATGGAAGAAAGGAGCTGGAAGGAGATGAAGGAAACACAAAACAACAGGCAGATGTACAAGCGATCATTGATATTGATGGAATACTTGCTTTTCATCACCCCGAGTCGGCGGAAGGGGCTGTAGCAGCAGAATGGCTCGGTGGAACTTATGCCGAAAAGCCCGCGATTTGGCAAGCTGCTTCTGCACTTACCTATGCTGGCAACACATCTCCGCCAATGCTATTTATTAATAGTTCTACCCCGCGCTTTCATGCCGGGCGCGACGATATGATTAAGAAATTGGATAGTGTTGGCGTATATACTGAGGTACATACGCTTCCAGATACGCCTCATCCATTTTGGTTTTTTCATCCCTGGTTCAAGGCAACTGTACAATATTGTATTGACTTTTTAGATAAGGTTTTTGCCAAATAGGCGAGTGCATCGCTGGCGTTGCAAACAGGCTCGACCTGGCACGAGGCTGATAGCAAAAAGAAGGGGTGCAGGGGTTTGTTAAGGGTTGAAAAAAGTTTTGCCGTACAAGTGTGCGACGCAAGAGAAGCTGAGGCGTGATCATGAGCTGGCTAACAAAAAAATTGAAAACAATGATAAAGGCGCGACGGACGATGTTTGGCTTATTCCTTTTGTTGACCACAAACCTGTTGCAGGCACAGATGAAATATGACTTTGTTGTGGCAAAAGATGGAAGCGGCGATTTTAAAACCTTGCAGGAAGCGATCAATGCCGTTCCGGATTTTAGAAAAAAAGAAACGACTATATTTATTAAGAAAGGTGTGTATAAAGAAAAACTGGTGCTGGCAGAATGCAAGACAGGGGTGACTTTTATAGGGGAAAGCGTCGACAGCACGATTATTACCTACGACGATTACAATCAGAAAAAGAACCGTTTTGGCGAAGATATAGGCACCTCAGGCTCTTCAGGATTTTTTATTTACGGCCACGATTTTTCTGCAATAAATATCACTTTTCAAAACACTGCTGGTCCCGTGGGACAGGCGGTTGCAGTGTTGGTTGCAGGCGATAGAGTACAATTTAGAAACTGCCGCTTCCTTGGTTTTCAGGACACATTGTATACCTACGGCCGCGAAAGCCGCCAATACTACCAGCATTGTTATATAGAAGGAACGGTTGACTTTATTTTTGGGTCTTCTACGGCGGTTTTTGATAGCTGCATTATTTATGGAAAAGTTGCTGGTTATTATACCGCTTCATCCACTCCCGAAAACAAAAAATTTGGTTATGTCTTTATCAATTCTACCATTACAGGTAGCGCCCCTGCCAATTCATTTTTGCTCGGAAGACCGTGGAGGCCGTATGCCAAAACAGTGTATATCAACTGCATGCTCGATAAGCAGGTAGCGCCGCAGGGGTGGAATAACTGGAACAATATTGCCAATGAAAAAACAGCTTACTATGCCGAATATCACAACTCTGGCCCCGAAGCGTCAACGGCAAACAGGGTAAGCTGGTCGCGGCAATTAACAGATGAAGAAGCAAAGAGTTATACGATTGCAAATATCTTCAACGACTGGAATCCTTTGAAATAACCTTTTTGCCTGCAAAAGGCCAATGCCAGATTTTTTTTCAAATCGTTTTTTTCTAAACATTGCGATAACCCTGATACAAATGAAGCAAATAGTAAGAAAAGCAATGTTGGTTTGGCTCGGTGTATGTTTTGTATTGCTGCTTACTGCGCAACCAAACCAATCATTTCCAGCTTCGTTAACTGTAGCGCAGGATGGAACAGGAACTTATAAAACAATACAGGAAGCAGTAAATGCTGTTAGAGACTTGTCGCAGGTACAGGTCAAAATTTTTATAAAAAACGGTGTATATAAGGAGAAATTAATAGTGCCGTCATGGAAAACAAAAATCGCTCTCGTCGGTCAAAGCAAGGATAGCACAATTATTACGGGAAACGATTATTCCGGAGAAAATTATCCCGGCGGCAAAGATCCTTTTGGAAAAGATAAGTTCACCACCTACACATCGTATACCGTGTTGGTGCAGGGCGACGATTTTTCTGCAGAAAACCTTACCATTCAAAACACTGCCGGCAGAGTTGGGCAAGCAGTTGCGTTGCATGTAGAGGGAGACCGGGCCATTATAAAAAACTGCCGGCTCATAGGCAACCAGGATACTTTGTATACAGCTACATCGAGCAGCAGGCAATTTTACCAGGATTGTTACATTGAGGGAACCACTGATTTCATTTTTGGAGAAGCGACTGTAGTCTTTCGCCATTGCGTCATTAAAAGCCTGATCAATTCATACATCACTGCAGCCGCTACCTCTTCGCGCCAGAAGTTTGGGTACGTTTTTTTTGATTGTAAACTCATTTCAGACTCCAGCGCAAACAAAGTTTACCTTGGCAGACCCTGGCGGCCGCATGCTAAAACTGTTTTTATTCGGTGCGACCTGGGCAGCCATATTTTACCTGAGGGATGGAACCCGTGGAAAGGTGATGCAATGTTTCCGGACAAAGAAAAAACGGCGTTCTATGCAGAATATGAAAACAGGGGAGAAGGATCATCAACCGCTGCACGGGTTACATGGTCGAAAAAGTTAACTGCAAACGAAGCCGCTGACTATACTTTGCAAAACATTTTTGCTGGTAATCCTTTATGGAATCCTGAAGTAAAATAAATAGCGCATGCATCATTAGCAAAGCACTTTTTGATCCTTCAAATTGGGAACGATTGCGTAGAAATTGCGGTAAAAGCAATTGAAATTAAACGGCTTAATGGATAGAGTTTGCTAAGTTTAACCACGATTACATTGTTGACTTAAATATTTTTCATGTTGAAACGATTGCCTTTGATCCCGCTTCTTTTCCTGGTTGCTTTTAAGTCGCCCGACAAACTTCCACAAGTAATTGCTCCGGTGTTTAAAAAAGACACATTTAATATTGTCAACTATGGTGCAAAAAGCGATGGTATTTTTATAAATACAACTTCCATTAATAATGCCATTACTACTTGCAGCAGCAAAGGTGGTGGTGTTGTTGTGGTTCCTGCAGGCCTTTGGCTTACAGGTCCTATTGTCTTAAAGAGTAACGTAAACCTGCATCTGCAAAAAAATGCATTGCTGCAGTTTTCATCCGACTTTAATCAATACCAATTGGTAGAAGGCAATTGGGAAGGTGTGCCGCAGATGCGTAATCAATCGCCTATTTCTGCCACCAGGGCACACAACTTTGCTATTACCGGTTTTGGAATAGTTGATGGTGCCGGAGACGCCTGGAGGATGGTAAAAAAAGATAAACTAACAGAGACGCAGTGGAAAAAATTGACAGGTTCTGGTGGAATGCTAAGTGGGGATAAAAAAACATGGTATCCAAGCGAAAAGTCTTTGAAGGGATCTGCAATGGATAATCCGGGTGTAATCACGCCGACTAAAACCCGCAGCGACTATGAAGAAATAAAAGACTTTCTAAGACCAAATCTTGTCGTTTTAACCAGTTGTGATAAAGTATTGCTTGAAGGCGTGACCTTTCAAAACTCACCTGCCTGGAACCTGCATCCTTTAATGACCAATAATTTGACAGTAAGAAATGTGTATGCAAAAAATCCATGGTATGCGCAAAACGGCGACGGCATCGATATAGAGTCTTGCGCAAATGTGTTGTTAGAGGGCAGCACTTTCGATGTGGGCGATGATGGCATCTGCATTAAGTCGGGAAAAGATGAACTCGGACGTAAAAGAGGGCTGCCTACTCAAAATGTGGTAGTTCGCAACTGCACTGTTTATCACGCTCACGGCGGCTTTGTTATAGGCAGTGAAATGAGTGGTGGCGTAAAAAACATGTATGTTTCCAACTGCACTTTTATAGGTACCGATATTGGCCTTCGTTTTAAAACTACCCGTGGCCGTGGCGGTATCGTAGAAGACATTTATATCTCTGACATAAACATGAAAGATGTGGTAGGAGAAGCGATTTTGTTCGACATGTATTATGCTGCCAAAGACCCCATTCCACTTGCAGGCGAAAAAAGAGAACCTCCCAAAGTGGAGACCTTGCCTGTAACAGAAGCTACGCCTCAGTTTAGAAATTTCTATGTAAAAAATGTTGTTTGTACCGGTGCTGAGAAAGCAATATTTGTTCGCGGAATACCTGAGATGAATGTAAAGAATGTGGTGCTCGAAAACATGGTTATCAGGTCAAAAAAAGGGATCGATATTACTGAAGGATCAGGTATACAATTAAAAAACATTCAGCTCATTACTGATGATACTGAGGCTGTGGCAAATATTCACAACAGTCAGAATATTACCATCCAAAACCTGAAATATCCGGAAGCGACCAAATTACTGTTTAACGTAAGTGGCGAAAAAAGCAAGGGAATTGTTGTATCAAAAACTGATGTAATGAAAGCGACAACAAAGGCATCTTTTAGCTATGGAGCAAATGAAAACGCGCTTGTTTTTAAGCCCTAGTTATTTGTTGCCAACACATGTTCTTTGTACTGTCATTGTTGCGACGCTTCGTTTGTCGGCAGCACTTTTTTCAACTGTCGGTTTAACAGTATGATGGTCGTTTTTATTTGGATGTTATTGCTATTTTGCCAGCAAGATGATTGACAATCCAAACAAAAATGAGTGGATTATACGCTTAGCTTTGTTCATTATCTTTCAACTGCCAAACGGAGCGTCGCAACGGAAGACGCTTAATGAACAACAGCCCGAAGCAAAAAACAAAAAATGAAAAGATTATTAACGATAGCTTTTTTATTTGCAGCAGTACAGTTGCACGCGCAGTCATGGTCAGCAAAAATGGCTGAGACTGTAATGACTATTTGGAAGGACTCCTTACAAGTAGATAAGGGCAAACCGGTAAAATGGGCTTACGACCAGGGTGTAGTGTTGAAAGGCATCGAAGGTTTATGGCTACGAACGGGCAATAAAAAATACTTTGACTACATACAAAAAAGCATGGACTTTTTTGTAAAAGACGATGGCGCGATCAGTACGTATAAACGCTCAAATTATAATATAGACAATGTCTTATGTGGCCGCAACCTGTTGACGCTGTACAATGTATTGGGCAAAGAAAAATATTACAAGGCGGCAGCTACTTTGCGACAGCAATTGAAGACGCAGCCGCGCACTAGTGAAGGTGGTTTTTGGCACAAAGACATATATCCTTCACAAATGTGGCTCGACGGTCTCTACATGGCAGAACCTTTTTATGCTGAGTGGGCTAAAACATTTCATGAGGATACCGCTTTTCATGATATAGCCAGGCAATTTATTGTAATGGAACGGCATGCACGAGACCCGAAAACCGGGCTGCTGTACCATGGTTATGACGAGTCGCGACAACAGCAGTGGGCAGATAAGACTAGTGGGCATTCGCCCAATGTATGGGGCCGCGCAATGGGCTGGTATGGAATGGCGCTGGTAGATGTAATCGAAAATTTTCCGGCAGGTAGCGATAGAGATACATTAGAGAATATACTTAATCGCTTTGCAGCCGCAGTGCTTAAATACCAGGATAAGAAAAGCGGTCTCTGGTACGACATTATAGACCAGCCGGCAAAAGAAAAAAATTATGTTGAGGCTTCTGCTTCATCTATGCTCGTGTATACGCTTGCAAAAGGAGTACGGCTCGGCTCGCTGCCTTCTTCAAGATATTTGGCGGCCGCGAAAAAAGGGTTTTCAGGTATTGTGTCAAATTTTATAAAAACAGAAAACGGACAAGTCAATCTTCATGGTACAGTAAGCGTGTCAGGTTTAGGAGGCACTCCATATCGCGACGGTAGTTACGATTACTACATGAGCGAAAAAGTAGTTGTAAACGACCCTAAAGGTGTAGGTGCATTTTTGTTAGCTGCTAATGAAGTTGAAATAATACCTGGAAAGGCTGTTGGTAAGAATAAACTCGTTCTGCTGGATCATTACTTTAACGGAGAAACAAAAAAAGACATTACCGGCAAGACAGTTCCTTTTCATTATATATGGGATGAGATGGACAACAACGGGTACTCACTACTGGGTGAAGTGTTTAAACAAAATGGGGCAAAAATCGCAATGCTAAATGAAGCACCCGTGTATGAAAATCTTAGCGCGGCGAGTGTGTATATTATTGTAGACCCTGATACTGATAAGGAGAGTGCAAACCCCAATTACATGGAACCTGAACATGTAAAAGCTATCTACAATTGGGTAAAAGAAGGTGGGGTACTTGCCCTTTTTTTAAACGATAGCGCAAATGCCGAGTTTGCACATTTTAATAGTCTTCCCGAAAAGTTTGGCATTCATTT
>JALYZZ010000699.1 GCA_030948675.1 Bacteroidota bacterium
ACCAAGCGGCACGCCTAAGGTAGCAGCTTGCATATCTACTCCGTCGACCAACTGCATAAAACGAAAGTTATTAGGAATATTAAAGCCTCGGGTATTAGGCACTTTAAAGGTTAGGCTGGAAGTGATCATTTGAACGCCTTTTACGTTTTCAAGCGCATCGTAAAAGCTTGGTGCAGGAGATTCACGAATGGCCCTGATATCTAGTTTTTCGATTGCTACCGGAGATTTTAAAATGCTTTCAGCAACCCTCGATGCCGTAACTACTACTTCATTACCCAACACGGTCTGCGTTACCAGATTAATTGCCAATTTGGAACTAATTGACTTTACTTCAAACTCCTGAGTGGCAAAACCCACCGAGGAGAAAATGAGCGTAAGAGGAAACTTGTTGCGCGTTTTTATTGTAAACTCACCTTTTTCGTTAGTTATGGTTCCGGCTACCGTGCCTTTTATCTGAACGCTGACGGCGGGGATGGGCTGCCGGGTCTCCTGGTTGTCTACAGTGCCGGTAATTTCTATTAAGTTATTGCCCTGGCAGTACGAATAATTAGCAAATGGGTTAAAGAGTACCAGAAAAAATGACAGTTTTAATATTCCACTAATTGCAGTAAATAAGCTATGTATTAGTAGATTAATCTCCATTGTCGGGGTTATTATTATTTAAAAAATGTCTTGATTAAAGAATTTATTTACCAGTTTGAAAGCTAACAAGCAAAAGGCTTAGAACAGTCTACAAAATCAGTAGGGTTAAATAGCAAAAAAATAGTTCGCTTAGAAAGAAACGCTTGTAGAGAAGATGCAACAGCATCTAGCAGAGCAGTTAATACGAATTGGAAATAACAAATCAGTTGTAAGAAGTGAATGATTCATATAAAGATTTGCTGCAAATATAAAAGCAATAAGTTTAGTCTACCAAATTAATAGGATATTATTTTTTGTTCAGGATAGAAGTAACGAAACTTATCACCGACTATTGGCTGGTTAAGAATTGGAGGAACGATTAATAGAATATATACTACAGTCAATGCTTTTATGTGGCTAAGCATCATATTCCAACACAGGCCTCAGCCATCTTTCCACCTCTTCCAAATCCATATTTTTTCGGTTTGCATAGTCGATTACCTGGTCTTTTTCTATTTTCCCTATCCCAAAGTATTTACTCTGAGGATTAGCGAAATACCAGCCGCAAACAGATGATGCAGGGTACATGGCTAAACTCTCTGTAAGGTGGATGCCGGTTGCATTGGTTGCGTCTAACAACGCGAATAACTTGTATTTTTCAGTGTGATCAGGACATGCAGGATAACCAGGTGCGGGACGGATTCCCTGGTATTTTTCTTTGATAAAATCTTCGTTCGTAAGGTTTTCATCTTCTACGTAGCCCCAGTATTCAGTTCTTGTTTGATGATGTAATAACTCTGCAAACGCTTCGGCTAACCTGTCTGCCAAAGCTTGTAAAGATATTTTATTATAATCGTCGTGCTGCTCATTAAAACGTTTCAAATGCGGTTCGATACCATCAATAGTTACAGCAAAAGCACCAAGGTAATCTTGTATGCCTATTTCGTTAGGTGCAATAAAATCACTTAAAGACATATTAGGCTGTCCTTCTGTCTTTTTAATCTGCTGACGCAAAGACTGCAGTTCTACCACTGTTGATAGTTCATCAGTTACCGTTATAGTATCTTTTCCATTGGAGTTGGCCGGCCAAAAACCTATGACGCCTTTTGCTGTCAGCCACTTTTCGTTGATTATTTTTTTCAGCAAAGCCTGGGCATCGTTATATAGTTTTGTTGCCTCCGCGCCTACTTTTTGATCACTTAAAATTTGTGGAAATTTGCCATGCAGTTCCCAGGCAATAAAGAATGGTTGCCAATCGATATACTCCGCTATTTCGTTTAAATCGTATTCGATGAAACTTTTAGTACCTATAAAAGTGGGTTTAACAGGATTAAAAGATGCCCAGTCTATTTTTGTCTTGTTTTGCACAGCCTTTTCGTAAGATAAATACGCCTTTGTAACTTTCTTGGCTGCAATGTCTTCTTTTATCTTACGGTTTTCTTCTTTGTTTCCTTTTAAGAATTCGGGCTTTTGCTCTTTACTCAATAAAGAACCGGCGACGGTTACAC
>JALYZZ010000335.1 GCA_030948675.1 Bacteroidota bacterium
CCGCAACACCCATACCACGAACACTTCAATTTAGCTTAATGGGTGCAAGAGATCTCAGCATCATCAATACTCCGCCACCTAATCGGCAGCCTATTCAAACAGAAGTTCTGGTTTTTAATGAAGACGCTATTCGTGATTCTATTTACTATGAAACCGAACGAGGTGGCCAAGTTTTCTTTATTCATAATCGTGTTCATGGTCTTCATGAAATGGCTGGTTTAATTCAAGGTCTTTGTCCTGATCTAAGTGTTGGTTACGCACACGGGCAATTGGAAGGTCACGAGCTTGAAGAACGCATTTTAGATTTTATTGATAAGAAATACGATGTATTGGTTTGTACAAATATTGTGGAAAGTGGTGTAGATATTCCTAACGTCAACACCATCATGATAAACAATGCACATCATTTTGGTTTAAGTGATTTGCACCAGTTAAGAGGCAGGGTTGGTCGGGGAAATAAAAAAGCATTTTGTTATTTGCTCGCCCCGCCGATGAGTACCTTGCCGAATGATTCGCGGAAACGTTTACAAACTCTGGAGCAACACAGTGAGTTGGGAAGCGGTTTCCAAATTGCCATGCGCGACCTCGATATTCGGGGTGCAGGAAACATGCTTGGCGGCGAACAAACTGGCTTTATGGCCGAGATAGGATTTGAGATGTACCAGAAGATTTTAAACGAGGCGATTGGCGAGTTGAAGCGTAGTAAATTCAAAGAGCTGTTTAAAGAAGAAATTCAAAAACAAGACAATTTTGTTTCAGACTGCACCATAGATACTGACCTTGAAATTTTAATTCCTGACCAATATGTTGATAGCATAACAGAGCGGCTTTCTTTGTACACTAGGCTAGATAACTGTGAAACAGACAAAGAACTTGAAGATTTTAAGACCGAAATGCTCGATCGTTTCGGGCCTATTCCTCAGCCGGTCGCTGATTTGTTTACCACCGTTCGTTGTCGCAAAATTGGGGTAGACTTAGGTTTTGAAAAAATGTCATTGAAAGATGACACCCTTCGATGTTATTTTATCAACCGGCCCGATTCTCCTTATTTCGAATCTGATATATTTAAAAATCTGCTAAGCTTTTTACAAACCGGCACCAACAAGGCAAAACTAAAACAGGCAGGTAAAATGTTTTTATTAGTGGCAGATGGTGTAAAAAATATGGAGGAGATGCATCGATTTCTACAACGAATGCATAAGGAGGTGATTAAATCCGAGGAAGCAGTGGAGGTATAGGTAGAGTAACCATAGATTTACTCAATCTCTTTTAATCAGGTTTATTAGAATCAACTTTGCAACCCTTGGATCTACAATTACCTATCATTTTCAAAATCTAACTTCAATCTCCATTTTTGCATTGTAGCAGCGCCGATAATAACTTCTTCGCTTAGCCCTGGCACTACTAAGAATTCGTCTGATAATCGTACATCCTCGTGGTAAAAATCCAATCTTGTTGTATTAGTTATTTCGATGAAAGGGGCATCGCTTGCTGTGGCTAATCGCATCTGTCTGTGAAGCTTTATAAGATCTTCTAAATCATTGACACTTTCCTCCGAAATGCATGAATAAGTAGCGCCACTATCAAAAGGCGAATAGAGCGTTTTTTCTTCTTTAGAACCTTCAAATCTTAATGGAATGCGAATAATCATGGTTAAAGTTATAAATTTTAATAGCCAGGAAGTGGCGTGAGCTTTTATACCATCGCGTTAAGAATTAATAGACCGATTAAGCGTATGAAGAGTTAAAAGTTTCAAATAAAAAAGCCAGCTATTACCGGCTTTTTTATTTGAAACCTAATTCTGTTTTTAACTTCTCACTCTTGCAAAGGGAATGTTGTAGGCTAATCTTAAACCTATAAATTTAGAACTTTCCGGTTTAGTGGCAATGGCTTCATACCTTACTGCAACGTCAATGGCTCGGCCAATCATATAACCTATGTTACCTGCATAAGTAAATTCTCCTGCCCCTTCTGAGTTCTGCAACTTTGTTTGGGTATAACCTGCTTGCGGCTCAACATAAAATCCTCCATTTGCACGAAAACGCAGACCAGCTTTGAAAGGAATAAAGGTGTATGAACCTTTATTAATTGACACGTTCGATAGTTGACCAATTGAGGCCTTCTGCGAGAAACCCATATAACCTGCTGATACGGAAACGTCTACATTTGTAGCTACCGGAAGGTTTAATTTTACGCTACCACCAAAACCTAGCTTATAACCTGAAGTGCTGCCTCCCGTAACTGTATACCCGTTTCTAAACGTCCCCAATGGTGCTGCGAACTCTGGGCCGACACTTATTGATAAACCTCTTCTTGAGGGAGACTGTTGAGCGAACGTAGTTGTCGCTGCTATCACTGATAATACTACTAGTAAAAATTTCACTCTTTTCATAATCTTTCTGTTTTCTGTTATGCACAGGGTAGTTAAAGAACCATGCCAAAAATTAAAATGAAATTGTTTAAATACAACATAGATTTTTACTAACAGTGTTAAACGAGTTAGATTAACAACTTATATATGATTAAAAATGTGGAAAATCGTGGATGATTGTTTCAAAAAAATCTCAGTTTGTTTTAAAAAAATTGAAAGTTAGAACTGTGGAAACTTGGATTGTGGAAAAAGTTTCCCTAGTTTTGCTGCCTGTTATGGAAGCAAGAGAAAGAATATTGATTAAAGCACATGAATTGTTTCATCGCTTTGGTTTTAGGAGGGTTACCATGGATGAGATCGCCTTAAAGACAGGAATGAGTAAAAAGACGATTTATCAATCTTTTGAAAATAAAGATGAAATAGTAGATGCTGTTGTTGAAGAGCACATAAATAAGAGTTGCGGAATTTGCGAATCTCATTGCGCTAAGGCAGAAAATGCGGTGCACGAAATCTTTTTAAATATTGATACTATCCAGGAGTTAGTTGGTGAAATGAATCCAATGGTTTTTGAAGACCTTGAAAAATTTTTTCCTGCCGTTTTTCTAAAGCTGTACCAGCATAAGAATGAATACCTGTCAAAAAAGATAAAAGA
>JALYZZ010000737.1 GCA_030948675.1 Bacteroidota bacterium
ATTTCTGTCCATTCCACTCATTTTCTTCTAAAGTAAAAACAACATCAATTGGTTTTTTACTTTCAATTAAATCGAACTTTTTGGCCATATTAAAACCAATTCCTTTAAAGCTGCAATTACCTTCTCTAAGGCAAAACCGGATGTGCTGCTCTTTAACCAATTTAGAATTACCGGAGTCAATTACATTTTTTACGATAAACACAGGACGAAGGTTGTCCGGCCCATACGGCTCCATTTGACTTATAATATTATAGAAGGAAAGGTTTAATTCGTTAAATGTTACTTCTGCATCAATTACTATTTCAGGTACCAGCGAATCCTGTTTAATAGTTTCACTTACTACCTGCTCAAATTTCGTAGTAAAAGCCTGAATGTTTTCTGGTAATAATGTCATTCCCGCTGCTGCAAAATGTCCTCCATATCCTATCAAGTGTTCTTTACATGCGTCGATAGCCTCATACAAATTAAAGCCCGGAATACTCCTTGCACTTCCTGCAGCCACCTCTCCGCTTTTTGTTAAAACCACCGTTGGTCTGTAATATGTTTCTATCAATCTTGATGCTACGATGCCAACTACTCCTTTGTGCCAATGCTCTTTGTACACCACTGTTGACTTTCGGTGTAGCATTTCAGCATTATCTTCTATAAGTGCCAATGCCTCTTCTGTTATAGTAGTATCGGCAGTACGTCGTTCGGTATTATCGATGTGAAGCATTTCTGCAAATTCCATTGCTTTATCGCAGTCTTTTTCTATAAAAAGTTGTACTGCTTTTCTTGCGTCATCCATTCGCCCGGCTGCGTTGACACGTGGTGCAATCACGAAAACCAGGTTGGTAATGAACATTTCTTTTTGTACACCAGCCAGTTGCATCAATGCTCTTATACCGTTGCATGGATTTTTATTTATTCTTTGTAATCCATAGTAAGCCATCACCCTGTTTTCACCTGTCATTGGCACTATGTCAGCCGCAATTGCGGTGGCTAAAAGGTCGAGATAACACAGATAGCTTTCTTCTGGCAGGCCTAGTGTTTCAGCTATTGCGGTCATTAATTTAAAACCTACTCCACAGCCGCAAAGTTCCTTGTACGGGTAGTTACAATCGGGTTGTTTAGGATTGAGTATAGCCACTGCAGGAGGAAGCTCATTATCGGGCAGGTGATGGTCGCAAACAATAAAATCTAAACCTATAGACTGAGCATAAGAAATAAGGCTGGCTGATTTGATACCACAATCAAGAGAAATAATCAACGTAAAGGCATTGTCTTTTGCGTAGTCTATTCCTATTTTAGATACACCATAACCTTCGCGATAACGATGCGGAACATAAAAATCTACATTTTTATAAATACCTTTTAAAAATTGGTACATGGCTGCAACTGCCGTTGTTCCATCTACATCGTAATCGCCATAAACGAGAATTTTTTCACTTCTACTTTTTGCAAATAGTATTCTGTTAACCGCGGCATCCATATCCTTCATTAGCCATGGATCAAACAACTGAGTCAGTTGCGGTCTAAAGAAGTCTTTTGCTTTTTCGAAAGTATCAAACCCCCGTTGAACTAGTATCTTACATATTGTTGTGTTTATTTTTAGCGCTTGTTGTAAAGCCACCACTTTTTGAGGTTCTGCCTGTAATATTTTCCATCGTTTTTGCATTGTTAATAGTTGCGATCTGTGGTATATCTAACCAATTCCTCTAATCCTCTTCTAACCTCAGTCTCTGGAAAAGTATATAAAATAGCCAAAGCCTCATCTCTGTAATTAAACATCTTTTCCGTGGCATATTTTATTCCGCCTGCCTTTTGCACCTCATCAATCACTACTCTTACCTTCTGCTTATTGGTGTTCTCGTTTTTTACTATGTAAATCAGGTTTCTTCTTATGTTGGAGCTTACATTATTTAAAGTATAAATAAGGGGCAGTGTTAGTTTCTTTTCTTTAATATCATTACCCGTGGGTTTTCCTATATCGGCATTACCATAGTCAAACAAGTCATCCTTAATCTGAAAAGCAATACCTACCTTTTCACCAAAAGTTCTCATTTTTTCTATTTCCTGCTCATTAGTAAAAGTGGTGGAAGCTCCGGCTGCGCACGAGGAAGCAAGCAGAGAAGCAGTTTTGTTTTTTATTATCTCGAAATACACGTCCTCTTTTAAGTTAAGATTTCGTGCTTTTTCTAACTGAAGAAGCTCACCTTCACTCATTAATTTAATAGCGTTAGAGAGTATTTGTAGCATTTTATAATCTCCATTATCTAACGATAATAAAAGCCCTTTTGATAAAAGATAATCGCCTACTATAACCGCTATTTTATTTTTCCAAAGAGCGTTAATCGAGAAAAAACCTCTCCTTTGCAGTGACTCGTCTACAACATCGTCATGTACCAGGGTGGCAGTATGAAGTAATTCAACTAAGGATGCAGCCCGATAAGATTTCTCATTTATTTGTCCTCCAAGTTTTGCGCTTAATAAAACAAACATTGGACGCAGTTGTTTACCTTTTCTTTTTACTATAAACTGCATGATCTTATCAAGTAGTGAAACGTTACTCTTAACAGCTGTTTTAAAATGAATTTCAAACTCTTTTAATTCCTCAGATATTATTTTTGCTGCTAGCTCCATGCTTAATAGTTGAGCGCAAGTTATTGTATTCCTATTAACACTAAACTTGAAAACAATTGTTTATCAGTGGGAAAAAACTTCTACATCGAAAGCTCAGTATTATCGTATAAATGTTGTCTAATTAATTCATTTTAAGAGTGGTATAGTTTTTTTATAGATTAAAAAGAAATTGTAATTATTTGTTTATTCATTCTCAAAGCATATTTTTGCAGGGGAATCTTAACAATGCATTCTATTACAAAAAATATAAAACACTTCTATGGCAAGTAACAAGTACATTTTAATGCTAGGCTTAATCAGCCTCTTCTCCTCTGCAGCTTTTGCACAGCAGAGCGATGCAGGGTATGATTGGAGAGATTCCTCCAAGATTGCAACCCGAAATCTCCCTCAACAGAGCGAGTTTTTAAACAACCAGTATCCTTATCCCGCAAAACCTAAAAACATGTGGGAATTAGGTTTAGCTGGCGGTAATAATATGGTGATTGGTGATATTAAAGCCAAAGCTGACTTTGGCGCTGGTATTACCCTAAGAAAAGCTATTTCCCATACTTTTTCGTTAAGAGGCGGATACTTTGGTGGATGGGCGCAAGGTTATCCAAACGCTCCTGCATATGCAGCTGGTAAAAGATCTTTTCAAAACTGGAAACATTCTGGTGCTTTAGATTTTATTGCGTCTCTAAATCCTAATAGTCACTATCGTGGAAATCCCAAAACTAATCTTTATGTGTTAGCAGGTGTTGATTTGATTGCCACAAAAGTATTTTATCAAAACCCAGGCGGAAGACAGATTGATGGCAATTATTCCGTTTTCTACGGCAACGGACAGTCTGTTAATCCTGGAACAATTACCAATTTTGCGGGTGCGGCAGGAGCCAATGGAAGAAAAGGTTGGACTCTATTAGGTGGTGCTAGTGTTGGTGGTGGTATTGCATTTAAGATAAATTCAAAAGTTAATATTGGACTTGAACAAAGATTCACTTATGTTCCATGGGATTATTTAGATGGACTTAAGCCTGCGGGAAGCAAAACAAACGATATGTACAGCTTCACAAGTGCAAGATTGAATATAAATTTAGGAAGTCCTTCAAAAAGAGTTCAGCCTTTATGGTGGTTGAATGCTAATAACTTTATCTACAACGAGCTAAACCGTCCTCAGCATATGAAGTTACCTACTCCAGTCTTGCCGGATGCTGATGGAGATGGCGTAACTGATCAGTTTGACATGGAGCCCAATACACCAGCAGGAGCGCCGGTTGACGTACGTGGTGTAGCAAAAGATACTGATGCTGATGGAGTTCCTGATTATAAAGACAAAGAGTTACTTACTCCTCAAAAATGCTTCCCTGTTGATGCTGATGGTGTAGGTAATTGTCCTGAACCTGCTTGTTGCACCGAGTTGAGAGCAAGAATGGATAGTTTAACTACCGCTGCTGGTGCTTGCAACATTGGCAATCTTCCTAGTATTCAATTTAAAGCAGGAAGAGCAACTTTAAGTAAAGATGCTATGACTCTGCTTGCCAGCGCTGCTGCTCAAGTTAAGTCTACCCCTGATTGCAGAGTTAGAGTAATAGGCCATGGCGCTAGTGATAAGCGTGCTCAACAATTAAGTTGGGATAGAGTAAATACGGTGATCAGATACCTGGTTGAAAGACAAGGCATCAGCCAAGATAGATTTATCTTCTCTTATGGTGAAGAAGGTGATCCAAACACTGTAGACTTAACCGGTACAAAAGAAACAGGACCTAATACCGTTCCTGCTCCTCATCCGAATTTGAAAGGTAAATAACATACACATTTTATTATACAAAAAACCCTTCGCTTGCGAAGGGTTTTTTGTATAATAAAATGTGTCCATTTTTAACATTCATGCAACTTTTTTAGTTTCTTTGCCCTCTAATGCAATTTTAGGTGTTAGAAATGCGTAAAAGAAACAACCAAAAAATTTTTACATTCAATGCTCATGAGAAGAATATTTACATTACTTCCTGCTTTATTCATTTTAGTTTTTAATTCGACTGCGCAGCTGGGAGGTACGCATAACTACTTAGATACGTCTTATATCGCACCCCGTAATTTAGGGCAACAGTCTGACTTCCTTAATAACAACAGTAATTTTCCTGCAAAGCCGAGAGATATGTGGCAATTGGGAATATTTTTCGGTTTGCCATATTTAGATGCAGATTGTCCCATGGCATTTAAGGGAGCTGGTTCTGGTATTAGTTCTTATGCATGGGGTGGTGGTTTATCAATTAGAAAAGCAATAGGTTATGTTGTTTCAATTCGTGCTTCCTTAGGGTACTATAATATGTTGGGGTTAGATTATCAACGTAATCGGAATTTTAATAACCACCCTTTTATCCAGCAGAATTATTTAACACAAACTGGCGGGTATGTACACAATTATCATTCTACTGCTATCGTACCTGCTATTGAAGCTCTAATTTCTTTAAATAATGTCATGTTCCATAACAAACAGGGTAGATGGAATATTTATGGTTTGGCAGGGTATACGGCTTATATGTATGAAACAAAAATGGATGTAGTAGATGCTAGTGGGTCACCCTATCCCTTTCAAACTATTAATTTCAGTGCTCCTCGAACGCAAATCAGAAGTGATTTGAGGAATATGCTTGATGGAACATATGAAACTGTGGCTCTAACTCATGACAGAAGACCTACTTTTGGTAATTATAATCTTCGTAATTCAATAAGTGTAGGCTTTGGGATGGAATATCGAATTGCTAAAAAAACTTCGTTAGGACTCGAATACAAACGCATTATTACCCGCGACGATTATCTTGACGGCTGGTTCCGTCAAAGCGGGGATTTGGTTAACCCTGTATTTACTTCTGAGAACGATAACGTTGGCTTCTTTTCGGTAAGCGTTAACCAAAATCTTGGAAATTCAAAAAGACGTATACCACCACTGTGGTGGATGAATCCTCTTGAATTCGCATACAGTGAATTGAACAATCCGAAACATATGAAGCTTCCGAAAGTGAAGCTTGACGATGCTGATGGCGACGGTGTTACAGATCAGTTCGACTTAGAGCCTAATACTCCTCCTGGCGCGCCAGTCGATACGCATGGTGTGTCTAAGGATACTGATGGTGATGGAGTACCCGATTACAGAGATAAGGAATTGCTGACACTTCAAAACTGTTTTCCAGTGGATGAAGACGGCGTTGGCAATTGTCCTGAACCTGAGTGCTGCAAGGAGCTAAGAGACATGGTGAAGAATGGTGGTCCAGTCGGCGATTGCAAATTGACTGATTTGCCTAGTGTACAGTTTAAGGAAAGTAGTGTTAAATTAACAAAGGAAGCGCAGTCTATTCTTAACACGGTTGCTAATCAATTAAAGGCCAATCCAACATGTAAAGTGAAAGTTTCAGGGCACGGTGCATCAAACAAAGCGGCGCAACAATTAAGTTGGGATCGGGTGAATGCTATGATTAGATATCTTGTTGAAAGGCAGGGAATATCTAATACCAGAATAATATTCGAGTACGGAACCGAAGGTGATGCGGGTACGGTAGATTTAATGGGAACTACAGAAGAGGGTCCTAATTCAGTTCCAGCACCTCATCCAAATTTGCAGAAAATAAAATAGGTATTGTTTTCAAATAAATAAAAATGCACCTCCTTTTGGAGGTGTTTTTTTATTATATAATTATTAACTAAACATTTTGCTGCTTTAATCGGGTGCTTATTAATTTTCATGTTTTAGCTCTAATTTCGCACACTCATATGCTTAAATATTTTTATATACTGTCTTTTATAGCGGTTTTTACATCGTGCTCCAATAAGCTTTCTAAAACTCTTAAGAGTACTGATAATGAATATAAGTTGAAAATTGCGGAGAATTATTATGCTCAAAAAAAGTATAGCAACGCCCAGGTGTTGTTTGAGGACCTTTTTCCAATTTTTAAAGGTACTGCCAGATTTGAAGACTTATATTATAAGTACGCTTATTCGTCATTTTATTTAAATGATTTCACCAGTGCAGAAAATCTTTTTAAAACTTTTGTTGAAACTTTTCCTAATAGTGCAAAGGCAGAGGAAGCTGATTTTATGAGGGCTTATTGTTATTATAAGCAGTCCCCAAAGGCTGAATTAGATCAGACGAATACAACAAAAGCTATGGGTCAAATGCAGGCTTTTATTAATACTCACCCCTTGTCTGCCCGCGTGCCTGAGGCGACATCAATTATAGAAGATGCAAGGGCAAAACTTGAGGTAAAAGATTTTAAAAGTGCTGACCTTTATTATAATCTCAGTTTTTATAAAGCAGCAGCCATAGCTTTTACTAGCTTGTTAGAGAACTATCCTGACTCGCCAAAGGGTGATGAATATAAGTTGATGGTGATAAAATCTTATTATCTTTACGCCAACAACAGTGTTGAAGGGAAGCAAGGAGAAAGGTTTGATAAAGTGGTTGCTGAGTGCACAGACTTTAATGATAGATTTCCGGACAGCAAACTTGCAAAAACTGTTGATTACTATAAAACACAATCTTTAAATAACAAAAGTTTGAAAAATGAGCAAGTTAAGAAGGCAGCTTAGTACAAATACAGCAAGTGTGGTGGAGACAAAAAGCCTTGTTGATATTAAAGGAAGAACAGGAAATTTGTACGAGTCCATCGCTATTATATCAAAAAGAGCTAATCAGATTAATATAGCCCTGAAAGAAGAGTTGCATAATAAGTTGGAAGAGTTTGCAACTCATACCGATAGTCTTGAAGAAATTCATGAGAATAAAGAGCAGATTGAAATCTCAAGGGC
>JALYZZ010000031.1 GCA_030948675.1 Bacteroidota bacterium
GTTTCTGCCTTTTAATGTAAAATGAAATGTGATTGTATCGGTGCGGCAAAGAGAGAGATATGGATTTTTAGAACCAATTGTTGGTGTTGCCAAAACAGAAAAAGGTTGTTTTAAACGATTAAAACAACCTTTTTCATCAAAAAATTCAACTACTGCTTAAGAAAGCGGGTGACAAATTTGTCGTTCGAACTTGCTAAGGTAATTATATAAACGCCTTTCGAAAGCCCAGCCAATCTATCGTTTATCTGCTTGTTTACCTGATTAATATCTCCTTTAACACTTATTTGAACTAAGCCAGTAGCCGACGTAACTTTTCCTTCATAAGTTGTCGAAGTGGAATTAAGGCTTAGGCGAACAAACTTTGTGACAGGGTTAGGATAAATCTTTAAACTGGCAGAAGTATTAATATCTAAGTTTACAGCAACTGTGTTAGAAAAAGTATACTTGCCATCTATATCTACCTGCCTTAAACGGTAATAGCTGGTTCCGGATAAAGGAAGCTTATCTGTGAAATTATAATTTGACTGCCCATTACTATTTCCCTGAGCAGGCACAGAACCTATCGAAGAAAAACTGAAAGCATCATCCGATCTTTCTACAATGAATCTACTATTGTTAAATTCATTGACAGTTGCCCACGTTACCTGTACTTCACCGCCTTTTGGCTTTGCATCAAAGTTGATTAAGGTAACCGGCAATACAGCCGTAAAACTAAATCGAGAATAAACAGGTAAATGATCTGAAGCTGTGTTAGCATTGTAATTACTGATATATGCCCGTGGATCTTCAATATCAGTAGAGTTTGCTATATAGCTGGATGATAAAGGATTGGTAATCGTAATTTGATCAATAAGCCCCGTGCCACCTATAAAGCTTGTTCTTCCCGCCTGATCGAGCGGAAGGGTAAGAACAGTATATTTTGCATTATCATCAACAAAAGGCTTATAAGGAGAATTAGGCGAACCGCTATAGATTGATCCTATAACCCTGTCATTGTAATCACCAACAATCACCAAATTTTCGTTCTTGTAATATGCATCTAAAGTGTCCTTTAACACTTTGACATCGTATACTCTTCTGTTATAACTATCCACATCAGATGCTGATTTAGCGTGAATATCTATTACATGTATACGTTTGGTAACTCCGTTTAAAGTAACATCAAAAATAGCCAAAAATGGAAGTCTGCCTGAAGCCCAAAAACTAGAAGGTGTGCCACCAGGATAATTTGGTAATTTTTGAGGATAACTACCACGTGCACTGTCGTACAGGCCAACAAACAAATCTCTGCTTGAAATAAGCTTTACGGTAGTTGTATCATAAATAAATCCGGTTTTTTGTGGAGGAAAATTTGGATCCGGAGGATTGAAGGAATAAGACCATCTGCCAGATACCACACTCTTTCTGTTTGGAAGCTTTGTAAGCAAGACATTAAAAGCAGAGTCGTTTGAGATTTCTTCAACACCTGCTATATCTAGGTTAAGGCTATTTAAAACGGTAGAAATGTTAGCGATCTGAGTGGTTATTTTATCAGGAGTAGGATTATTTGCAGCGTTCGATCCGAAGAAACTTAGATTATAACATCCTATATCAACGGTCTCAGTGGTTGAATAAGAAGAACCAGCAACAGCAATTGCACTTGAGTCTAATGCGGTTGCGGTGAAGCGTATAAAACCTTCCGTTTTTATTGCTCTAACTGTTGGAGAGAAACGAACATACAATTTTTTATCCGACTGCACCAGTGCCTGTGAAATTGTGATACTACTTGCATAAGTGGTACTGTCTAATGATACTTGAAAACCTGCGGGGGCCATTACAGTAAGATTGCCATAACCAATTGATTTGACTGTAAAAGGCAAACCAGCAGAATTTTCGCTAACAGAAGTGACAGGAAATTTCAGTTGAGTTGGATTGGCAGTAAATACGTTTGTTCTGTTTGATACTTCTATGTCGTCAAGTGTCCAACGGGCTGCCCCTGCCTCAACAGACGAAATGTATTTAAAAGCAATATAGATGTTCAGATAATTTTTGTAAGGAGAAAGGTCAATGCCGTCGGTTAATGTCCAGGTATTAGTAGTTGAGGGAAAGGAAGCATTTAAATTTGTCCATGTAGCTGCATTTGGATTACTGCTGCCATCATAATCTGTAGATACAAGAAGTTGTAACGATGGTCCTGTAAATTCTCCTCTACTCCAAAACTTTAATATTGGAAGACTTAAAGAGCTAATAGCCAGCCGAGGAGAAATGAGCCAATCTTCATTTTCAACTGCACCTCCCGAATAGCCATTCATATCCACACCTTTAGTATTATTTCGCCCAAAAGCAGAGCAGCTCCACACTTGTGGTCCAGTGACATTATATGGCATAAAACCAGAACCGGGGGAACCAGCTGCACTACAGTTATCAAAATTAAAACTCAAATTTCCAGGGTCTATTCCGTCACCGGTAACAATTACATTCTGCTGCGCCGCATTGTTACTGCTATTAGTTATTGAACCAGTAAAAGTTGCTGGAGAAGTAGGAGAAAACTTTACATAAATCGTTTTATTATTAATTACATCAGCAGCAGTTAAGGTCAGGTTGGTAGTATACGACCGGTCATCTACTGATACAAAATAGGGCTGTGTCGTTGCTATCGAAACTGTACCGGTAAGATTCTCTCCTTTTAAAGTGTAAGTCTTTGCAGCAGATACAGTATTAGCAGGTGTTGCAGGAAAATTTAAAGACGTTGGATTAATGGTTAATATAGGAGCAGCAGGAACTGCACTGATACTGCCATTTATGTTAACAGCATTAATGCTAAAGGTGCCGGCTGTACTTTCAGCATTAAAACCATAAAAACGAAAAGTGACCGCATTTTGAGTATTTTGGATATTTGAAATGGTCGCTTTGCTTCCTGCCAAAGCACCAGTAGTTGCCCGATCAACTATCTGAAATTTATTACTATCAGCAACCGTTATGTTAGTATTTGCCGGCTCAATTGCTGCCGGTAGGTTAGCAGCAAAACTGTCAATACTAGACCGTACTGCCCATTGCCTTACACCTGTTGCTGAACGTTGAATTGTAAAAGCGATACTATTTATACTAAGTTGGTAGCCTGTTAGTGGAGTAATTTTTACTTCATAATATTTCTTCGGATCAAGGTAACCCGCAAAAGCATTACTTCCATTCGTAGCGCCGGTTGGCCACTGTGTAAAATTAAATCTACCGGATGCGCCGGAATTTGCGCTAAGTGTTGTAGCTGCTCTGAAGCTGTCTGCAACCAACCCGGCAGCTTTTGGCGTTACTGTTGGATCAGTTCTCCCTGTTGAGGTGGTAACACTGGCAAAACTGTATGTAAGGGTAAACTGTGCAACAGCCCTATTTGTTAAAGCTGAAAACAAGAGAAGAATTGTAGAGGCAAGTAAATTTATTTTCATAAGTGCGGTTTAAGCTTTAAAAGTACTGCATTTGTATTGAGTTTACGACAGCGTTTGAAGAAGGAGAAATCGTGTGATTAAGTTAAATCAGTTCTTCCAAAAAAAGCTAAAGTAAGTGTCTTTTGCAATCAGCGACCCTCATTTAAACTGATTTCCCTTACCTTTGCAGCCCAAATTATTTTTTAACAATCAAAATCAGGGATTAATGAACAATTATGAATTGATGGTGATTTTTACCCCGGTGCTTTCTGAAGATGATTTTAAAGCAGCTCAGAAAAAATTTTTAGATCTAGTTACCGAAAACGGTGGCGAAATTGTTAGCACTAATCCATGGGGATTAAAATCACTTGCCTACCCAATCCAGAAGAAGACTACGGCCATCTACTGGGTAGCGGAATTCAAAGGGCAATCCGACTTCAATGAGAAGCTGAAGATTCAGCTCCTGAGAGACGAACAGGTGCTTCGTCACATGGTTACAAGACTCGACAAATATGCCATCGAGTATAACTACAAAAAGAGAAGTGGCTTACCTACTGGAAACGAAAAAGCAGTGGAGGCGTAAATCATGGCAAAAGCAAATGAAATTAAGTACCTGACCGCCATTAAGCAGGAAAAACGAGCAAAGAAATTTAGCCGTTTTGAAAAGTATGGCATTAAGTACATCGACTACAAAGACGCTGAGTTCCTGAAGAAATTCTTAAACGAACAAGGTAAATTGTTACCTCGTCGCCTTAGCGGTAACTCGTTAAAGTACCAGCGCAAGGTGTCTGTAGCAATCAAAAAGGCCCGTCAAATGGCTTTATTACCTTACGTAACTGATCTTTTAAAGTAGGAGGCAACCATGCAAGTAATATTAATACAAGATGTAGATAACCTGGGCGGCACCAACGAATTGGTGAGCGTTAAAAATGGTTATGCACGTAACTTTCTCATCCCTCAGAAAAAAGCTGTTGAAGCAAATTCTTCTAACCTAAAGCAAATGCAGGAAAAGCAAAAGCAACTGGCTAAAAAAGAAGCGAAATTGCTATCTGAGATCAACAGTGTAATTGCTGTTTTAAAAGAATCTCCTCTTAAAATTGGTGCCAAAACGGGTACAAGCGGTAAGATTTTCGGAAGTGTTACTTCCCTTCAAATCAGCCGTGCTATCCGCGACCAGAAAGGTTACGAAATAGACCGTAAGCGTATTTCGATTACCGATGAGGTTAAAGAACTAGGTACTTACAAAGCGAATATTGATTTTGGCAACGGAAACTCTACAGATGTGGAATTTGAAGTAGTAGCAGAATAACTAAGCCCAATGGTATAATAAGTTCACGGTCCGTCTATTACAGGCGGACTTTTTTGTTTTTAATACTGTAGCCTCTCCTGTTGTTTACTATATACCATTACAATTATCAGCATCGTACATGGGATCTAAAAAGCCTATAATAGTAGTGGTAGTCAGTTAAAAGAATTGGAAAGTCTTATCACTTTCAGGTGCAATTGTCATGAAGACAGAGCAAGGCATTAAAGAGAAAGATTACAGTTATAATACAGTAGTGCGCAGAAGTAAAAAATAGCGAATCAAGGATAAAAGTCAACGGAATGACAAAAGTTTTACACATTATTATTATTCTTTAAGAAATATTTGATTTATAAATAAAATGTCTATCTTCGTTTTGGCCTTAATGATCTTTACAGTCTCGCAATTGTTCTCTGGACGTTTTAAGTAAATGTTTCTCTGGTATATTGTTCACTGTGTTCATTATGGATTTTTTATTTTTATTTTCTTAATTTATTACAAATGAACATTTACGTTGGAAACCTCAGTTGGACAAT
>JALYZZ010000049.1 GCA_030948675.1 Bacteroidota bacterium
GCCTGGCAAACTGCTTTTAACCGTGTATCAGGTATTATTCAAAACGCAATCGGATTTGCTCAAGCTGTCTTTTAACCTCCTTTAACCATTCCTTTAGCTGAAAAGGAGTAAATTTGCAAGCTATGAATTGGAAAGAAAAACACACAGTACGGATTGCTATTTTAGATTTAAACGAAGGACACGAGAACCAGGGAATGCGGTGTTTAAGAGATATTATCAAACATTGGGGGCAGGTAAACGACCTGCATATTTTAGCGCAAGAATTTGAAGTGCGAGTAAAACAACAAACACCAGGGCTTGATTTTGATATTTATATTTCCTCCGGCGGCCCTGGCTCTCCCCTGGAAAGTGAAGGGAGCGAATGGGAAAAGCACTACCTTAAGTGGTTAGACAGCGTGCAAAACTGGAACAACAACATTGAAAATTACCCAAAAAAATATGTCTTCTTCATCTGTCACAGTTTTCAGATCGCTACCAGGCATCTTGGCATTGCCACGGTATGCAAGCGAAACAAAAATTCTTTTGGTGTTTTTCCAATGCACCTGATGGAAGCTGCCTCGGAGGAGGTAGTATTTCAAGGGCTAAAAAACCCATTCTATGCAGTTGACAGCCGCGACTTCCAGGTAATTGAACCGGATCTCGTAAAAATGGAGCAAATGGGAGCAAAAATTCTTGCCTTGGAAAAAGAAAGGCCGCATGTGCCGCTGGAGAGAGCTGTAATGGCGATCCGTTTTAATGACTATTTTGTTGGCACTCAATTTCACCCTGAAGCCGACGGGGTTGGTATGAGTATGTACCTGCAGCGGGAGGACAAAAAGAAGGGCATTATAGAAAATTTAGGCGAAGCAAAATGGAGCAGTATGTTGGAACAATTGAATGATCCTGATAAAATTCTCTTTACCTACAGCCACATATTGCCCAACTTTCTCAATCATGCCGTAGAAAGTTTGGTAGAAGCGTAACATCCAGATACTATCATTAAAAAAATCCCCGCTCATACATGGCAGGGATTTTTTGTTTTAAATACATTCAAACTTAAATAAATGATCCGGTCAATACGCGAGGTGTTTAATTCAAATTTCAGCAAAGAAAAATATGAGCAATATCTACAGGAACTGAACCGGCCTCATCCCGGACAGCTCGACTTTCGCGTTGCAGAAACGCCTGTTTTTTGCGATAAAAATTTTACAGCCAAAATTCTCTCAGCGTGCGAACACATTGTAGATGTAATCGCGTCCCCATCCTTCAAAAAAGAATCGGCCCGGGCGATACCGCCTGAATTAAATGTACCGGGCGAAACAGCACTTTGCAACTTTCTCACTTTTGACTTTGGCATATGCGAAAACGAGCAAGGACAGTTGGAACCTCAGTTGATTGAAATGCAGGGTTTTCCGACCTTATTCGCTTTTCAGGTTTGGCAAGAGCAAGTGGCCAGAAAAGTATTTAGCATACCTGCGAATTACGATAGCTACCTAAGCGGTTTTAATAAGGAAAGTTATATTGAACTTTTAAAAGACATTTTGCTTAATGGGCACAAAGCTGAAAACGTAATACTGCTTGAAATTTTTCCTGAAAAGCAAAAAACAAGAATAGACTTTTTCTTCACAGAAGATTATACCGGCATAAAGCAGGTTTGCTTAACAACTCTGATCAAAAAAGGAAAGAAATTATTTTACCTGAACAACGGGGTGGAAACCGAGATAAAACGGATATATAACCGGGTAATATTCGACGATCTTCAACAGCAGTCAGCCGAGGTGCAGGAAAAGGGTAAGGTATTACTCGAAGATCTGGATGTAGAATGGGTACCGCACCCCAATTGGTTTTTTAGGATCAGCAAGTATACCCTGCCGTTTCTACATCACCAGTTTGTACCCGAAACAAGATTTCTTGATAAGGTCCAACAAATGCCTGCAGATTTAGAAAATTATGTGCTAAAGCCCCTGTTTTCATTTGCCGGTCAGGGTGTAATAATAGATCTGACAAAAGACGATATTGACAAAGTAACTGATCCCGGAAATTGGATATTGCAACGAAAAGTAAAATATGCAGAGATCATCGAAACTCCGGATGGGCCGGCAAAAGCCGAAATCAGAATCTTTTATTTCTGGAAGGACGAAGCGGAAAGGCCAGTGGCCACTAATAACCTGGCACGAATAAGCAAAGGAAAGATGATTGGTGTGAGGTATAATAAAGACAAAAGCTGGGTAGGAGGAACGATTGCTTATTTTGAAAAATAGTCCTTGAAAAGGGTTAATATAAAGGAGTGCTGCAAAAAGATTATTTGCAGCACTCCTTTTTTACGAAAAGATCTTTGATACATACAAGGATGCCAATTACTACCTGTTTCATATTTTCAGTTATAACAGCCGTTTCAGCCACTTTTCCAATTCGTCTTTTTCTGGCCCAACGGCTACAATTTTACCCTCCTGGTTTATTAAAAATGTAGAAGGAATGTATTGAAGATTCCATGTTTGCGTTAGTTCGTTGCCTTTTTCTGCTTTTACATCTATTACCTGCAACCAGTCCATCTTGTCTTGCTGCACAGCGTTAGACCATGCATTTTTATTGCCATCTATAGATACTGCGTACACCTCTAGCCCTTTGTCTTTATATTGCTTATACAAAGACACCATTTTGCGGTTGTTTTGTCTGCAGGGACCGCACCACGAAGCCCAAAAATCAAGTAATACAACTTTGCCCTTTAGTGATGATAACTTTACAATTTCACCTTTACTATTTGGAAGTGAAATATCGGGTGCGTTACTACCTACCTTAGGCTGGGCATCTGCAATTGAAGTCAGAGATAAAAAAGCAATAGCAATAAAAAATTTTTTCATTGGAGGTTTAAGTTAAGAAAAATTGGTGGGGCTGTGAAACGTAAACGGTAGTTAGCAATATCATTTATCAAATAATTATGTCTACAATGTGAATAAGAAACTATTTATTGTTTGCACCGGTAGTTTTTTTAATTTTTCACTGAAGAAACGTCTGAAAGCACCTTAATTGATGAATGTCCACCAAATACCGAATCTGAACCAAAAGCCCTTTTCAGGATAATGAGGTGCATTATAATTGTTTTTAGTAAAACCCGGAGAACCAGTGTTTGTTCCAAATGTGTTTAGATTTTCGGTGCGGATAAACGCTGAAAATCTTTTAATACGAAAATTAAAAAACGCGGTTGCTTGCGGTCGGTTACTGATGGTATATTCGTTTTGGTAAAAAAACTGTCCTATAAAAGGAGAATAGTTGTCAGCCTTATAAGGAGTATTGTACTTAAGTTCGAGCCCTATAGAATAGTTCATGTTTTTATAATAGACTCCATCAAAAGAAATTCTATTGTTGGTATAAAAAAGAGGAAGGTTAATCGGGGCATTTCCCACAAGCTGCTGGAAATGTATCTCGCTATACAGGTTGAGTACCCGGCTCAGCTTTATTTGCTTTTTCCCTGACAGATGCAAAATATTAAACAAAGTACCTGTCTGGGCGGGTGAAAAGAAATTATCGAAATACAGGTAATTGCTTGCGAGATAATACTCGCCCGAGAGAGAAAAATGATAGGTCTCATTGTTAATCGCTCCGCTAATCTTTGTGATATTTTCTTTATTATAACTTCCCTGCAAAACGGTAGGAAAAGTGGTTGCATCGCGATAAAGAAAAGACGGCGAACGATTCACATTTAGAAATCCCAATTCGAGATAACCGAGTCTTTTACTAATTTCTCTTTTTAAACTTGCCTGCACCGAATAATCTGCGTTATTCACTCCGTTCAGGTACAACTTCCCAATACTCTCAAGATCCCATTTCTGGTTGCGGGTTCTGTTTCGATACTCTCCTGCCACGTATATATTGTGATACTTTTTGCGAGCGTAATCAAAAGTTGCGCTGATCAATTCATAGCCTGCACCAGCCTTTAAGAATTGGTTCACATTATTTTTTTGTGGAAAAGAAACAATGCTAAAGTCGTTTGTAACGATATTGTATTTGTCGCGGTACAGAACGGAGTCGTTAAAAATAGGGGTTCTAAAATAGCGGAGGTAATCGAGTCTTTTATTGACACCAACAAAAAAATCATGAAACTCATACTGCTGCCCGGATAATGTAAGGGTATGCTGAAAGCGAATTCTCGGATAAAATAAACGGATAACTGTACTGTCATTTACAATAACGGAATCACTCTGTCCCAAATCATATTGCTGTCTAAAAAAGAAGACGGTTTCATTATAAACATTACCTGTGGTTACATGCGTATTAAAAGGATTACGTAACAGATTTGAGTCTCCTGATAATCTGGTTGGTATCACGAAACGATTTGAAAACCTATTGTCATTTAACAAGGTATCCTGCTGTACACCACCGTTTTCGGAGGCAAGGATTTTGTTAGCCAAAAAAACACCATAAGCAGAATACCGTTTATTCCTGCTTTGATAGTTTCCGCTTATCCGGTAGCTGTTGTGACTGGTATTTTGGTTTTGGAACTCGCCGGGAGAATTGATCAGGCGGTACTGTAAAGCCATATTAAAATTAGGCTTTATATTTTGTGTGTGAATTACATTGATCATTTGCTCTGCCTGGCTTCCAATCATATAACCTAGCTCTGTAAAGGGACGGGTAGTCTGAAAAAAACGAGTGTCTTCTACCTTCAAACGGTAAATATCAAAAGCATGAAAACCGGGATCAAAACCAGGTTTTAAATTTGGATTGAATAATAAGGAATGAGCAGCCGTGCCTAAATTACCCAACGTAACAAACTCTGCCGGCACCGGGTACCTTTTTGTAAAATCATTAATGGAAGAGTCTAAATAACGAATTCTGGTAGAGTCAAAATATCTAAAATAAATAGTGATAGAGTCAGCAGTATTATCCCTGTGTCTTAAAGTATCTCCCGCGCCTCCGTTTTGAGATCGTATAGCGGGAATAACCCGTCCCTGGGCGTCGTATACAGGTGGAGTTCCTGAACCAAGAGGCGGTCTTAGCGGTCTGTTAACCTGGGCTCTCAACTCAACTGCAGCCGTTGCGAGAAACGCCACTATTATAAAAAGAAACCTGTAACAAAAACTATTATTCATTTAATACCGCTAAAAGTAGCATGCAAAGTAAGGTAATGGTGTCAAGAAAAAGATAAATCAGAGGGCGAGCTTCTGGCTTAACACCAGACATTTTGTCGCTGTAACAGGTTTTATAGTTCCGCAATTAGCCGGGTAAAAATTTCAGTCAGTTTGGGTTCTGCGTCGCGTGCTGCCTGCAGCACTTCTTCATGGGTTATCGTGTTTTCTTCTTCCCTTATTCCTATATCGGTTATTACACTCATGGCAAATACCTGCATGCCTGCATGCACTGCAGCAATCACTTCCTGCACGGTACTCATGCCGACTGCGTCCCCGCCAAGTATTTGTATTAATTTATATTCGGCTCTTGTCTCAAAGGTAGGTCCTGTTACACCTGTGTATA
>JALYZZ010000053.1 GCA_030948675.1 Bacteroidota bacterium
AGCATCCCGCACGGTATAAAGTTTCAGCCCTATATATTGTGTTTTTTTATCAAAAAAAGGATTCTTGACAAAAGCGCCGGCTGTAAAAAGAGAGGCAGATTTAATGAATGAACGTCTTGATGACATGCTAATCGTTATTTAGATGAAAGTAAATGAATGAATTTCGTGAATAAAAGTAATTAATAACCATCATTAAAAAAGCGTTTAGACAATGCAATTTATTTCATAAAAAAAACAGGGAAAGCCGGTCATTTTTCTTAATAAAAATGTAATCAATAATTGAACTAGATTTATATAAACGATTGTATGAAACCGAAATTTGTACAACCTTCACGATGGGTTGCTTTTTTGCTCTTGTTGTCTTTAACATCGTGGAATCATAAGGATGGCTGGAGCACTTTGTTTAATGGAAAAGATCTTAGCGGGTGGGATACCTACATCGGTCCTGACCTGGACAGCACCGGTAAAAAATTATCTGACCAACCCATCGGCCTCAACAAAGATCCGCGCCATGTTTTTACTGTTGTTGATAATAATGGCGAAAGCGTGATTAGAATTTCTGGCGAAAACTGGGGTGCTATAACAAGCAATAAGGAGTATGAAAACTATCATTTGCAACTTCGATTTAAATGGGGCAGCTTAACATGGGGCCAAAAGAAAAACAAGAAAAAAGACAGCGGCCTTTTATATCATTGCGTAGGACGGCATGGCGCGGATTATAGTGCATGGATGCGCTCGCAGGAGTTCCAGATTGAAGAAGGCAACTGTGGAGATTACTGGGGAGTAGCTGGCGGAATGGAAGACATTCCTGTTACTAAAAATGCAGGAAACGAATATGTATACGACCCCTCTGGCAAAATGTATACATTTAAAGAAGGTGGCGACGTAGGACGGCACTGCATGAAAAGATCAGATGCTGAAAATACTGCAGGCAAATGGAATACGCTTGATCTATACTGTTTTGGAGACACGAGCATACATGTGGTAAATGGAAAAGTAATGATGGTGTTGTATCAATCGAGGCAAAATGAAAACGGACAGATATTACCTCTAAAAAAGGGCAAAATACAAATACAGTCAGAAGGTGCTGAAGTGTTTTACAAACAAATAAAAATTCAACCGATTAACCATTTACCTGCTATGCTTTTGCAATAGTGTGCCTTGCCTTAACCACTTAAATAATGTAGATAAGATTCGATAAATGCAAAATTAGATTGTCGTTTCTAATAACCTGTTTATAAAGACTCGTGTTGCCATCATCATCATCTTGCCGGCGATCATTTATTAGTACTAAAAACATACAAAGTGGACTGTAACCAATTATCTTCGTCAGACTAAACCACACCAAAACACTTATGAAACCTAAACGTTTATGCCTGTTTCTGCTGCTTGCAGCCGCCTGCATCACTTCTTGTAAAAAATCTGTTCCTAATCAAACAAAATACATTTCTAAAAACACTGTCTTCGTTGCTGCTGTCAACACAAAATCACTGCAGTCTAAGCTAATGAAGAACCAGGCTACCATAGAAAATATAATAAGGTCCGCAAGTGGTAGTGATACTACTATAAATAAAGGCAAACAAGAGTGGGAAGACCTCAAAAATTCAGGGGTTGATTTAGATGAAAATTTTTATGTAGCTGTTGCAAGCAAAGGCGGAGGAGGACTAACGTCAGGAACCGGAAGCATGGTAACGTCTGTAATTGGTGCCTTAAAAGATGCAGATAAACTGGAAGCATATATAAAAAAGAAAGATCCGGCAAATGAAGTAAGAAGAGAAAAAAACTACAGTTACCTGACAATACATGCTGATAACATGATAGCCTGGAGCAAGGATGTGGTAATCATGATGTCTTATCAAAAGTCTTTCTCTCCCAACAACATGCAGTACGATAGTGCAACAGGTTCTTTTAATTTAGGCACTTCGCCAAATGTTATCAACGAGATGAAGGGAGAGCTGGAAGCCGACTTTAACCTGAAAGAAGACCAGTCGGTTGCCGCTATACCCGAGTTTAGAGATTTGATGCAGGAAAAGTCTGATGCTAGCATTTGGGTAAATTCAAGTGCCTCCATGGAAAGCTTACCGTTGCCGCTTCCAAAACTTAAAGAGTTGCTTTCCAACAGTTTTACAGCAGCAAAAGTAAACTTTGAAGATGGCCAAATTACAATGGACTCCAAATCGTACTATAGTAGCGAATTTAGAGACATTCTAAAAAAATACCCAGGCACAACAGCGGACCTGAGCTTGGTGGAACGATACCCCTCAAACAATGTCAATGCCTTTGGGGTGTTTTCATTTAATCCGCAACTGATAAATGAGCTGGTAAAATACCTGGAAGTGGGCGGCATAGTCGACTCTTATCTTACGAAAATGATGGGCAGCAATTATACTTTGCAGGATGCGTTAAAAACCATTAAAGGTGATTTCGCAGTCGTCGTTTCTGATATTGCCACAAGGTCTGCCTCAGATTCTGCATCAGCACCAGCGGCAGCAGCGCTTCCAAATCTCAAGATGATTGTCAACATACCGGTCGGTGATAAATTGCAAATGAATAGACTAATGGACAAACTGGTTCAAATGGAGATGCTTATAAAAAGCGGCAACCAATACACTCTAACGCCCAACATGCAGCGAATGGGCTACCAGGTTTTGGTTGATGACAAAAACATTTTTGTGGCTTCAGATGAAAATTTACTAAACCAATACAAGGCGCAATCGGGAAAGGCGAATCTTAACAAAGAGGTGATGAATGATTTTAAAAATAAGTCGGGTGTTGCTTATGTTAATATTGAAAGCATTCTAAATGGAATGAAAGGATCAGTGAATGTGCAGGGAACCAATGTGCTGCCTAAAGCAAAAGAGACATTCAGAGACCTGGAACTATACATCAACAATTTTAATGGAAAATACGTAGAAGGGCATGGAGCACTTCGTTTTAAAAACGAAAAAGAAAACAGCCTCACCTCTTTGCTTAGCTTTATTGAAACGGTGAGTAAAGCTGTAAAAAGAGATCCAAAGACTGTAAAGACGATGGATGCTGACGATAATACCAGCGTTACTCCGGAGCCGCCTCTAAACGCTAAATAATAAACACTTAAATGTTTTGTAAAAAGGTTGCTGCAAATAAGGCAACCTTTTCTG
>JALYZZ010000056.1 GCA_030948675.1 Bacteroidota bacterium
GTGCAGGTGTTGTTGGTCATGGGTTAGGTAAGGCCAAAGAGGTACAGGAGGCCATTACAAAAGGTATAGAGGATGCAAAAAAGAATTTAATAAAAGTTCCGATTATGCATGGAACCATACCTCACGAACAACTTGCAAAGGAAGGTGCTGCGTATGTACTAATTAAGCCCGCTGCTCATGGTACTGGTGTGCTTGCAGGTGGTAGCATGCGTGCTGTGCTCGAGAGTGCTGGTCTAACAGACGTTTTGGCAAAAAGTCTTGGATCTGCGAATCCTCATAATGTGGTTAAAGCAACTTTTAAAGCTTTGGCTTTGTTAAGAGAACCAATACAAATCGCAAGAACCAGAAATATTAGTTTAAAGAAGGTATTTAGTGCATAATTGGTTTGAAGTGTGGTGTTTCACGTTTAAAATCAATATACTAAATCTGAAACCTAAAACTTTAAACTGCAAATTGACAGATATGAAAAGAATTAGAATAACCCAGGTAAAAAGCGGGATTGATAGAAATGAGACGGCGAAAAGAACTTTGATAGCGCTTGGATTGAAAAAGTTGAATGCAAGTGTAGAAGTTGAAGCTACTCCTCAAATTCTTGGAATGGTGAAAAGGGCTGGACATCTTTTAGAAGTTGAAGAGCTGCACGCTGCTGAACCTATTGCCACAAACGCTACTATTTAATTTAGCGTCTTTGGCGGTATTTATTAATACCTGACTAATCATTTTAAATAAAAAAGCGAGGGGAATCAACCCCGTAAGTAAAAATTAATAGCATGAAATTACATGAATTAAGGCCAGCTAAAGGTGCCACGCACAAAGAGAAGCGTATTGGCCGTGGTGAAGCTTCCGGTAAAGGAGGAACTTCTACAAAGGGTAACAAAGGTGGACAAAGCCGGGCGGGCTACAAAAGTAAAATGGCTCACGAGGGGGGACAGATGCCTATTCAACGTCGTATTCCAAAACGCGGTTTTAAAAATCCACATCGTATAGAGTATAAAGTACTTAATATTGGTCAAATAGATAACATTGTTGAGAAATACGGTTTCACAGAAATTAACGCTGAAAATCTTTATATCAACGGTTTAATTAGCCAAACTGATTTGATTAAAATTTTAGGAAACGGGGAACTTAAGAGTGTAGTAACTTTTAGAGTTAACGCTATCAGCGAAAAAGCTAAGGCTGCAATAGAAGCTGCCGGTGGAACGGTTGAAATTGTTAAGTAATTTTAGCGATATTTGCCAGACGCATCCCTGATGCGTCTTTTTTGGCTTTAGAGAGATTAACACCTACAACTCAATTAAACAAGTGAAAAAATTCATTCAAACAGTTAAGAATATCTGGTCGATAGATGAACTGCGTAGTAAAATAATTGTTACGCTAGCCTTATTGTTTACGTATCGGTTAGGAACTCATATTGTATTACCAGGAATTAATCCAAACCTTTTAGCAAATGCGCAGGCAAATGCTTCTAAAAACGGTTTACTTGGACTGTTCGACACCTTTGCGGGAGGAGCGTTTTCTCAGGCTTCTATTCTTGCATTAGGTATCATGCCTTATATTTCAGCTTCAATTTTTATGCAGTTGATGACTATTTTAGTTCCTCAGTTGCAGAAGGTGCAAAAGGAAGGGGAAAGCGGGCAAAAGAAAATAAATCAGTGGACTCGTTATCTAACGGTAATTGTTACTGCGTTTCAGGCAAGTGCTTATGTTGCTTACTTAAATGGTCCCGGATACGCAGAAGCGATTATTCCAGCTTTTAAAGCCTATTTCGCTATATCAACTATTATCACATTGACTGCAGGCACTTTATTTGTGATGTGGTTAGGCGAAAAAATACAGGATAAAGGGCTCGGTAATGGTACTTCTATTATTATTATGGTTGGCATTCTTTCCAGGTTTCCACAAGCGCTTATCCAGGAATTTGGTGCCAAGCAAGCAAGAGGCGGAGGTGGATTATTAATATTTCTGATTGAGATTGCAATACTGATCGCTATTATCATGGGTATTATTATCCTTGTTCAGGGTGTCCGTAAAATACCAGTAAATTATGCAAAGCAGATAGTGGGTAACCGGCAGTTTGGTGGGGCGAGACAATTCTTACCGATGAAAGTAAATATGGCGGGTGTAATGCCTATCATTTTTGCGCAAGCAATTATGTTTTTACCTACTTTATTTTCCTTCACTGAAAGTGGAAAAGGTATCGCTAAGGTGTTTGGAGATCATAGTAATTTTTGGTATATGATTGTATATGCAGTGATGGTTATTGCCTTTACTTTCCTTTATACGGCATTAATCTTCAATCCAAAGCAAATGGGTGAAGATTTGAAAAGAAATAATGGTTTTATTCCTGGGGTGAAACCAGGACAGCCTACTTCTGACTACATCGGTTCAATTATGGATAAAATTACCTTGCCAGGTGCTATCTTCCTTGCATTGGTAGGTATTCTCCCTGGTTTCGCTCAAAGATTGGGAGTAACATCAAGCTTCTCTTCATTCTTTGGAGGAACATCACTGCTAATTATGGTAGCCGTTATTCTTGATACCCTTCAGCAAATCGAAACACATTTGATGATGAGACAGTATGATGGATTAATGGATAGTGGTAGAATACAGGGCAGACAACAAATGACTACTACAGCATCTGTTTAGAATATAGAAATTTAATTTAAAAACCTGTTAGGATTACCTCCTGGCAGGTTTATTTTTTACATGTCGAGAATAAGAAATATGGTCTTTTATAAAACGGAAGCAGAAATTGCGTTAATGCGGGAAAGTTGCCTGCTTGTTGGACAAGTAATAGCTGAAGTGGCAAAATTTTTGAGACCTGGAGTGACCACCATGCAAGCGAATAATGTTGCCGATCATTTTATTCGGGATAACAAAGCAATTCCTAACTTTTTAAATTATCGCGGATATCCTTATACTGCCTGTATATCTGTCAATGATGCTGTCGTTCATGGCTTTCCTACAAATGATGTTTTGAAGGATGGAGACATTGTATCGGTTGATCTTGGGGTTTTTAAAAATGGATTTCATGGAGATAGTGCTTACACTTTTGCCATCGGCCATCCCGGGGAGGACGTGTTGAAACTGATGAAAATTACTAAAGAGTCTTTATACAAAGGGATCGAAAAAGCGCACCAGGGAAACCGTATTGGAGATATTGCTTTTGCAATTCAAGACTATACCGAAAGATTGCACGGTTATGGAGTGGTTCGCGAGCTAGTAGGCCACGGATTGGGAAGAAGTTTACATGAAGATCCGCAAGTTCCTAATTTTGGTAAGAGAGGTAATGGACCGAAATTGAAAGAAGGGATGGTATTGGCGGTAGAGCCTATGATCAACCTCGGGGTCAAGGAAGTTTTTTATGACGAAGACGGCTGGACGGTTCGAACCAAAGATCATAAACCTTCTGCCCATTACGAACACAACGTTTGCGTGAGAAAGGGTAAGGCCGATATTCTTTCGTCTTTTAAAGAAATTGAAGAAGCTGAAAAAGCAAACCTCAATTTATGCTCTGATTATTTCTGATAATTTTTAATCTAAACCTTCGCTCGAAGGTTTTTCTTTTGGTGTTGAGATAGCTTATCAGATTTGATCATACTATGTTCAAGTGTTAGTTAATATCTAAGCTACAGAAGAATTTAATGTCTATAACTTTTATGAAAACATCATAAGTGGAACACAGCAATAATAAACTTATCGTTATTGGAGGTGGCGCTGCTGGTTTTTTTTGTGCAGTTAATGCTGCTCGACTTAATCCTGCCTTAAGAGTTACAATTGTCGAAAAGACAAATAAGCTATTATCAAAAGTGAGGGTAAGTGGTGGAGGAAGATGCAACGTCACACATGCTTGTTTCGAAATTTCCAACCTCGTAAAGAAATACCCCCGCGGAACTAATTTTCTAAAAAAAACATTCCATCAATTCAATGCTAATGATTGCGTAAAGTGGTTTGAAGACCGAGGGGTTAAATTGAAAATTGAAGACGACGGGAGGATGTTTTCTATTACAGACAGTTCCCAAACCATTATTGATTGCTTGTTAAGAGAAGCCAATAGGTATGGGGTTGAGATACTTATGAATGCTGATGTAAAAGTAATCAGACAAGGAGAAAGCCAGATTGTGTTGGATCTGGCTGATGCAAGAAAACTTTCTGCTAAATATATTTGTGTTGCGTGTGGTGGGTATCCAAAAAGTCTAATGTTTGACTGGTTGAAAGCTTTAGGACATTCAATTGAAGAACCTGTGCCGTCGTTGTTTACTTTCAACATCCCTAATAATTCTATTACCCAGTTAATGGGTGTGTCGGTAGAGAAGGCAACAGTTAAAATTATTGGAAGTAAGTTAGCTGAAAAAGGTCCGTTGTTAATAACCCATTGGGGAATGAGCGGTCCTGCAGTTTTGAAACTATCTGCTTGGGGGGCACGAGAGCTAGCCGATAAAAACTATCAGTTTAATATTTTGGTGAATTGGCTGAGCATATACAATGAACAAGGTTTGCGCGACAATTGGCAGCAGCTAAGAAATGAGCAGTCTTTACAGAAAATTGGAAACCGTAATCCTTTTAATTTACCTGCCCGCCTTTGGATCTTTTTATTGAATGAAAGCGGAATAAACGAAGACATTCGGTGGGCGAATTTGCCCGGAAAAGAGCAAAATAAATTAATTAAGAATTTAACTGCCCAGCAGTTCGAAGTCAAAGGAAAAACTATTTTTAAAGAAGAATTTGTAACGTGTGGAGGAATTAAACTGGGTGAGGTAGATGCAAATACAATGCAAAGCAAAAAATTACCG
>JALYZZ010000057.1 GCA_030948675.1 Bacteroidota bacterium
CTTGCATAAAGGTGTAAAAGAAAGAAAAAAAAGTACGATTGAAATAGAAGTCGATGTAAATGATGTGAAAAACTATTTCGAGGTAGACATCAACATTCTTTTAGACCGGAAGTCTGAATACAGCGGAAGTATTTTAAT
Organism: Bacteroidota bacterium; assembly: GCA_030948675.1. GTDB lineage: Bacteria > Bacteroidota > Bacteroidia > Chitinophagales > Chitinophagaceae > Segetibacter. The sequence goes on from JALYZZ010000057.1 coordinate 139, forward strand.
ATTCAACAACATTACCCAAAGAAAAAAAGATGCCATTTCGCTGGCTGCGCTTAATGAGCAGAAAGACCGGCTTTTCTCAATTATAGCGCACGACCTACGAAGTCCGTTAATAAATATAATGGAAATGGTAAGGCTGATAGATGAACAGGTAATTACAGAAAAAGAATTTAAAAAATACCTGCCGGATCTTTCAAAAAATGTAAACTATACATCGGTGCTTTTGGATAACCTGCTGCACTGGTCTAAGAGCCAGCTGAAGGGAGAAGTAATTAATCCGGTAAACCTGGACATCAGGAAAATAGTAAAACATGAATTAGCCTACTATCAGCAAAAGGCGGCAGAAAAAGGCATCTATCTTAGCAGCACAATAGAAGCGGAGACGCGCGTGTTTGTAGACGCAGAAATGATGCAGCTTGTAATAAGAAATTTAATAGGAAATGCGATTAAATACTGTACAAAAGACGATCACATTATTGTATTGCTAAACGAAATTTCGCAAGATGAAGTTACTATTTGTGTAAAAGATACCGGCAGCGGGATGCGGTCGGAAACGGTTGAAAAACTATTTATGTTTGAAAACTTCACAACCAGGGGTACAAACAATGAACAGGGTACCGGGCTTGGACTGCAGTTGTGCAAAGACTTTGTTGAAAAGAATAATGGAAGGATTTGGGTAACAACAGAACTTAATATCGGAAGCAAATTTTACTTTACCGTTCCTGCGGCACGTTTTAGAATGCCCCCTACTCATTCTCTACACCCAATTGTTTAAGCTATTAACGCTTCAATTGCCTGATGGTACTGATCAAATCCAAAAGCAGCGATGGCCTTTTTCATAGCTGCAGCAATTTGCTCTGTACACAAGTTTCCAATGCTTCCTTCATGCGTGTGATGTACCGAAGGGGTGTGCTCAAACTTACCTTCTTCTATTTCTAACCCAACTTTTTTGTAAGCATCTCTAAAGGGTGCTCCCTTCAATACCAGCTTATTTACCTCCTCTACGCTAAACAAATATTTGTACTGCTCATTGCGCAGCAACTCTTCTTTGATCTTCATACTGCCAATCATTAGACGCATCATATCCAGGCAACTATTGAGCGTAATAAAAGCGGGAAACAAATACTCTTTCAGCAACTGGAAGTCTCTATGATACCCCGAAGGAAGATTTGTAGTAAGTAAAGCCACATCATTAGGCAACGCTTGCAACTGGTTGCATTTGGCCCTAATCAACTCAAACACATCCGGGTTTTTCTTATGAGGCATGATAGAAGAGCCCGTTGTCAACTCATCCGGAAATGAAATAAACCCAAAGTTTTGATTCATATAGAGGCAGCAATCCATCGCCAGCTTGTTTAATGTGCCTGCTACATTGCTTAGTGACTGTGCAACTATCTTTTCACTTTTGCCCCGGCTCATTTGCGCATACACTACGTTATAATTCAAGTCTTCAAAGCCAAGTAACTGAGTAGTGAGCTTTCGGTTTAACGGGAACGATGAACCGTAACCTGCTGCCGAACCAAGCGGATTTTTATTAACGACCTTATAAGCAGATTGCAATGTGATGACGTCATCTACCAGGCTTTCTGCGTAAGCCCCAAGCCATAGGCCGTAAGATGAAGGCATAGCTAACTGAAAATGTGTATAGCCTGGCAGCAAATGATCTTTAAAAGCTTCACTTTTTTGCTGCAACAACAAAAACAATTGCTCCACATGCTGAACCAGTTGTTCGATGGCACTTCTAAAAAAGAGTTTTAAATCAACCAGCACCTGGTCGTTTCGGCTTCGGCCACTATGGATCTTTTTACCGACTTCACCCAGTCTTTCGGTAAGCAATAATTCTACCTGCGAATGGATGTCTTCAACCCCTTGCTGCAGCGAAAAACTTCCAGCTTCAATCTCTTTATAAATACTCTTTAATTCGGCAGATAAAACCTTGAAATCTTCTTTTGTCAGCAGTCCAATGCTTTCCAGCATTTGTACATGTGCCAGCGATCCCTGCACGTCGAACGGAGCAAGAAACAGATCCATTTCACGGTCGTTACCAACAGTAAATGTTTCCACTGCCTGAGACGTATTTGTATTTTTTTGCCAGAGTTTCATAAAACTACCAGGTTGTTTAATAGTGAAATATAACTCTCAATTCCGTCCTTAATTTCATTAAGAAAGATAAACTCGTCGGCAGTGTGACTTCTTGCACTATCGCCGGGTCCACACTTTAATGCGGGAAAAGGCATTAAAGCTTTATCGCTGCTAGTGGGCGATCCGTAACACTTCTTGCCCAGGGCAAGACCAGCCTTGACTAACGGATGATCAATGTCTATTCCTGTTGACCTCAGTCGCATGCTTCTCGGCATTACCTGAGACTTTACATTTTGCGCGATAATGTCAAACACTTCTTCGTGCCGGTAGACTTCAGTAATCCGTATGTCTACCACGAAATTGCAAGTGGCAGGAACGATGTTATGCGCCTCGTTTTCGGTGCTGATGGCGGTAACGCTCATCTTAACCTGCCCCAGCCATTCGCTGACCTTAGGAAACCGGAACGTGCGAAACCAGTTAATGTCTTCAATTGCTTTATAAATTGCATTGTCACCTTCTTCTCTTGCCGCGTGCCCCGCTCTGCCATGCGCCACACAATCCAGTACCATCAATCCTTTTTCAGCTATGGCTAACTGCATTTGTGTTGGCTCGCCAACAATAGCGCAGTCTATCTCTTTGCCCCCTAAAACATCCTGGAATTCTTTTTTCATCAGAAGTAACTCAATACCATTGTATC
>JALYZZ010000071.1 GCA_030948675.1 Bacteroidota bacterium
GATACAAGCAAAGATGCCTTTTTCTGGATGCTAATTGTTCGCGGTGTTGGTATGGGTATGTTGTTTATACCAATTACAACCCTTTCACTTTCTACGCTGAAAGGACAGCAGATTGGGCAGGGAGCCGCCTTTACCGGTATGATGCGGCAACTTGGGGGTTCATTTGGAGTGGCTACTATCACTACTTTTTTAGCACGGCAAAATATGACACACAGAAATGACCTTGTTAACAGATTAGATGTAAATAACCCAATGGTACAGCAAAGAATAGCCGGCTTGCAGCATAATTTTATGAGTAAAGGAATTACTGCTGATCGTGCTTTGCAGTATGGGTATAAATCGCTGGATTATATGATAACTAAGCAAGCGGCCGTATTGTCTTACATGGATGCCTTTTTATACCTCGGGATACTTTTTCTTATTTGCATACCCTTTGTATTGATGGTAAAAGGAAATAAAGGAAATAAGATTAATCCTGCTGAAGCAATGCATTAAAGTTTAAAATTTAAAGTTTAAAGTTTCGAAGGAATCTGAACCTTACACTTTACACCCAACTTTTACAACAAATCGAACGCCTTCTCTTCTAAAAACAAGTAGATGCGTGCATATTGCAGCAGAATAACAGTTTTTGCATCGGTAATTTCTCCAGACTGTATTTTAATGAAAGCTTCCTCAAATGGAAGTTCAATAACCTCTATTTCTTCTTTTTCCGCATCAAGACCACCCCCGCTACCTATTTTTTGTTGTGGCTCGTACTCCGCCACGTAATAGTGAATCTTTTCTGCAACAGAACCAGGAGTACTGTACAGCTCAAACAGCTTTTTTACACCTTCCACTTTGTAGCCGGTTTCTTCTTCTATCTCTCTAACAATGCCTTTAGCCGGATCCTCATTGTCTTCTACAATTCCCGCACACGCTTCTATCATCATGCCTGTAGGATGACTATTTAAAAAGGCAGGTAATCTAAACTGCCTGGTAAGTATTACTTTATTGCTTTGAGTGTTGTATAACAACACCGTTGCGCTGTTAGAAGAGAAGTATACCTCCCGCGATACCTCTTCCACACAACCTTGCTTGTTCTCAACTTCATAGTCAACCTTTTTTAAGGGAAAAAAATTATCTGATAATAATTCGGTGGACTTAATCTTAATGTTTTTTGCCATTATCTGTTTAAAATACTTGATACAAATTTTGTGCTACCTCATTTTGATTGAAACCATGCCTCTAAATAGAAAGATGTTTTATTGCCATAGTTATCTTAATTTTAAAATAAGCAATAACAAATTCTTGATACAATTTATTCTTAATAACAAAGAGGTTAGCACAGACTTGCCACCGGGTAGTTTGCTGCTCGACTTTATAAGATACCAGCAGCGTTTAACGGGAACCAAAATCGGCTGTCGCGAAGGAGATTGTGGTGCATGTACTGTATTAATAGGTGAATTGAAAATTGACCGGTTGCAGTACCGCTCGTTCACCTCGTGTCTTACACCTTTGGGTAATATTTACGGTAAACATGTGGTTACGATAGAAGGCATTAACCTGGATGAAATGAACGCGATACAGCAAACCATGGCTGATGCATCCGCAACACAATGTGGTTTTTGCACACCCGGATTTGTAATGTCATTAGCCAGCTTTTGTTTAAGCGGCAAAGAAAGTAGTTGCGAAAATGCTGTTGCAGCAATTGACGGAAATATTTGCAGATGTACCGGTTATAAATCGATTGAGCGAGCTGCACAAAACATAGCTGCAATGATGCAGCAAAGAAGTGATCAACCGCTTTTACAATTTATTGCTGATAACCATATTTTACCTCGCTATTTTTTGGGAATTAAAGATCAGCTAAAGAATGTATCATTGCCATCGAATGGTCAATTGAATCAAAATCAACCAAAACACTTTGCTGGCGGCGGAACAGATCTGTATGTACAAAGACCAGGTGAGTTGAAAGATGCTGAAGTGCATTTTATGTATAATAAAGATCATTTAAAAGTCATCGGCAAAGAAGGGAATACCTGTTTTGTTGGCCCGTCAGCTACCGTTACAGATTTACAGGAATCGGAAATTATACAACAATATTTTCCCAGATTCAACGCGCAAGTAAAGCTAATTTCTTCTACGCCTATCCGTAATATGGCCACTATTGCAGGAAACTTAATCAATGCCTCACCCATTGGTGATTTTACAATTTTCTTTTTGGCTTTAGACGCAACAGTGGTACTGAGCGATGGAAACAAAAAGCGAGAACTGCCTTTGCGCCAGTTGTATAAAGGATACAAATCACTCAATAAAAGCGTTGAAGAATTTATAGAGAAGATCTGGTTTGAACTGCCGGAAAAAGAAACGTTTTTTAATTTTGAAAAGGTGAGCAAAAGAACCCATCTCGACATTGCGAGTGTAAACTCTGCGCTTAGTATTACAGTGGCGGAAGGTTTTATAAAAGTTGCACACCTCTCTGCAGGAGGTGTTGGACCTATACCGATGTTTTTAAAGGAAACCTCGCTTTACCTGCAAGGCAAACCAATAAATGAAGATGTTATTGCCAGGGCTATTTCGATAGCTGACAGGGAAGTCTCACCGATAAGTGATGCAAGGGGAACAGCGACTTACAAGCGCCTATTGTTAGGCCAGTTAATTAAAGCACATTTCCTAACCTTGTTTCCACACCTGCAAGTGGAGAAGCTACTCTCGCTGCCATTTCAGATGGCTGAATAGCGAATGGAAAGTACAAGAAGTGCGACGCAACAGAAGACCACTTGTAACCATGAAGCCGGGAACAAAAAAATAAAGCATGAAAAACATAGATTCTAAAACACATACAAGAGGAGAGTCTATCTATTTAGATGATATTCCACTACTACAGGGAACGCTGTTTGGCGCTGCCTTTGGCTCACCGATGGCTCATGGTATCATCAAAGATCTTGACCTTACTGCTGCATTACAAATGCCGGGTGTAGTGAGCGTTTTTACTGCCAAAGATGTAACGGGTGAAAACCAGATCGGAGGAATTATTCCCGATGAGCCACTTTTTGCGGAACATGAAGTAGATTTTTGCGGCATGCCCATAGCTTTTGTAGTGGCAGAGTCTGATGAAGCAGCACGGGCTGCAATTAAGAAAATAAAGATAGACATAGAGCCTTTGAAGGTAATTACAGATCCGAGAGAGGCAATGGCAAGAGGTGAATTAATTGTTGCGCCCCGAACTTTTACATTAGGAGATGTTGATACTGCGTGGCAAAAATGCGAGTACATTGTTGAAGGCACGGCAGAAACAAACGGGCAGGAACATTTATATATTGAGACGCAGGGCGCATATGCAGTACCCCAGGAAAATGGAGCGTTAAAAGTGTATTCGTCTACGCAGGGACCAACGGCCGTACAACGCGCTTCGTGCAGGGTTACCGGATTGCCAATGCACCTGGTAGAGGTAGACGTAACCCGTCTGGGCGGCGGATTTGGTGGCAAGGAAGACCAGGCTAATACCTGGGCAGCCT
>JALYZZ010000080.1 GCA_030948675.1 Bacteroidota bacterium
CAGCAAAACATAAGTCCAGCAAACACAGTTTATAAGAATATGGGTTTAGCAAAACTTGAGTCCAACAAAAAACGAGTCAGCAAAACATGAGTCCAACAAATCATAAGTCAGTAAACACGAGTTCAGCAAAACACGGGTTCAATAAAACGAGAGATTAGCAAAACGAGAATTCAGCAAAACATTTCCGGTAGCGCACAACGTTTAGGTATTTGCGATGGCATGGCTTCCGAGTTCCGTCTGCCGAAGCAAATGCCGATTAAAAAACTAATGTACAAAATATACTGAACAGCAAAATAGATAAAGTCCAGCCAGAACATGTGCTACAATAGCAAACTGAAGCTGATTGCTCTTCCGTCCCGCCCTGCTATTGCAAATACCCCTGTTATGCGCCGCCCTACCTCTGTCCACCGAAAGCTGCTGTATAGTAATCAGCAACTTTCAATAAAAGTCCAACAACAAAAGCAAGCTGAAAAGATTAAAATTACTATCCAACTATACATTCGTCCACTTGGCAGCCTTTACAAATTCATGCTTTCATCGCTTGTCAACCAGTTTTCTGTCCACCGGAAGCTGCCGAATAATAATCAGCGTTTCTAAAGTTTCCTGTCACCAAACGATTGACAAAACCTATTTGTATTTACACTTTAAGTTGTGTCCAGCGGCTCATGTTTTGATGTTCTTTTGTCTTGAAACAAAAGAACCAAAAATTCAAGACTGCATAAAAAAAGCTAAAAATTTGTATGCCCGTCTAAAATGAAACAAGTCACAACAGCAGAATAAGTCCGGGCTTTGGTGCGACCTTACCGGCAATGAATAAAACCAAGCTTCAGTAACATCTGTTTCATTTCTTAACGCCGGTCATCCAAATTTTCTTAACGCTTTTTTTATAAGGTCGTTCAAATAAAACCCTTCCTGCGTTTTGTCCGTCAAACCTTTGTCCAACCAATTAAAAGATTGTGCATTTTGTCCTGCCTGCACTTGAACGTTGTGTCCAAAAGGGTGGCGCATAACGTTTAGGTATTTGCGATGGCAGGGCTTCTGAGTTCCATCTGCCGAAGCTAATGCCCGATTGAAAAATTAATTTACAAAACATATTTAACAGCCAAATAGATAAAGTCCAGCCAGGAAATGTGGTACAATAGCGAACTGAAGCCGATTGCTCCAACGTCCCGCCCTGCTATTGCAAATACCCTTGTTATATTTAGGTAGCCCCAATTCCTGCGAAGCTAGCGACACCTTTACTATCAGCCTTTCCAGACATTATTCTGCTGCTCCATCAAAGCGATGAAAAAAGAACAAATGCTGGCAAAAACAGCGACACTTAAAATTTAGCGACCGGCCCCATAGCATTCCTTCCGCTCCGGCGGCGGAGCAAGTTTTGTCCAAACAATAAACCACTTTTCCTAACAGCAACCCAAACTGAAGCTGATAGTAATTCAATCGCTGAAGTGTCCCGTCGTACATGCACTGAAGCTGAAAAAAGCTGCTGAATAAAGAACATTTGCTTGGGTATGCTGGCTATTGAATATAACGTATTAATACACGAATCTATTTGCTTGTGCGCAATGTTCCAAAACAATAGTCATCTATTTGAAAATCAACTGTTTTTTTACTCGTTTTTTATATATCTCATTTTGCAGTTTGATGGCGCTTTTCATATTAAGATATATCTTATACGAGTCTTATAATTTTAATCTATCTAAGGGGCTTTCTATTTTCTTTAGAGCTTTCGGCGTTACATGAGTGTAGCGCAGTGTCGTCTTTATGCTTTCATGGCCAAGCAATTCCTGTATGTATCTTATATCGGTACCCGCTTCCAACAGGTGGGTGGCAAAACTATGACGAAGCATATGCAGACCTCCCTGCTTTGTTACCTTCGTTTTCACTTTTGCATGGGCTAATATTTCCTGTGCACTTCTTACACAATATTTTGCTCCGGGGGTTCCTTCAAACACGTATTCTACCGGCCGGTACTTAATATAATACTCCCGCAATACCTCCTGCAGGGTAGTTGAATACGGTACATACCTGTCTTTCTTCCCCTTTCCACACTCAACCTTTATAGTCATCCTCCATTTATCTATGTTTCTTATCCTTAGGTTTACGATTTCAGACGCTCGTAAGCCAGCCGAATAAGCAGTCATAATAATCGCCCTATGTTTTAGGTTGCTGATAGATCTAATAATATTGCTCATTTCCTCTTTAGCCAATACATCCGGTAACTTCTTTGGCATCCGGGGTCTCGGCAGGTCGTAAAATTCTTTGTCGCGGCCGAGTACTTGCTCATAATAAAATTTTAGGGCATTAACGGTTGTATTAAGAACCGTTTCACTGCTTTTCCTTTTTTCAACCATCCAAAGCAAATACGATTGCAGTTGCTGTTTGCTTAGATCGTCTACATTGCGGGCTGCCAGCAAACGTAGTAGTTGATGGAATGAATTGCAATAATTCCTCACGGTTTCGTTGCTGTATTTTTTTACAGTGAGCAGATTACGATAAGCTACCAGCGCCTGCAGGTTTTGCTGATTTAGCGGGTACTCCCTAATAATCGCAACGGTAGATTTATGGATGGGAGTGTTTACATCTGCTACAAATCCCTGCTTTTGATCCAAATAGGCTTTCAATAAACTGGTATCTGTGTTGGCAATGCCGCAAACTGCATTGCACAAATGGGTATAGTAACCGCGGTTGCACGGCAGGTACCAGCACTCATTTGTTCTGCTCCAACGCACATCTTTTATTTTTTTTACCGCATTACTCAAAGAAACGTGTGGAGTAAAATAGAGTCCCATTACTTCCTTTCCCTTATGGTGCAGCGGCTTAATAACTATCGTTTCCATAATTATTTTTTAAAAAATTGATGAACAAAAAATAACGGCAAAAGATAGTGGTCTTTTAACCCTTGAACCATGGAGGAAAAAGGTAATTTAGAATTAAATAAAAAATAGTAATATGAAGACTGGGGAGATAAAAGATTTAAATAACAACAATGCTTCGCCATGCCAAATCACATTTGGTAATGGTAAATAGCCAAACTAACAAAAGAATGTACCGTTTTCGAAAATCAACTACCATTGTTACGCAAGCACCGCTTTGGCTACAGCATTTTGCAAAAGTGCTTCCACGGCTTCGCCACCCACACTCACATACACCATTTTTGTTATTCGATACAAGATAATAAAGAAGCGTACACTTTTAATAACAATACAAAAAAAGTTGGATGATTTTTTTTAAAGTGTCCGGGTTCACCTTCGGCAACGCTACAAGTGCAAGGGTATCATCCCTCATTGCTTATGGCAGTAGCATGTTTTGTATGTATAGTTGTAAAGTATGTAGATGGCTTTGTCAACTTTGCCATTGGGCTTGCAAGCCTTACAACTGCACTTGCATACTTTGTAATGGCCGCAACAAACTTTTCAACCTTCATTGTAAAGTATACAGTTGGCGCTGCAAACGTTGCAATGGCATCAACAAAGTATGCTATAGCCACAACAAGATGTACAAGGCCGGTAACAAAGTATGTTGTTGGCATTACAAACTTTGTTACCGGCGCTGCAAATAATGCAGCCCCTCTGTTGAAAACTTGTTGGATGAGTATTTTACAGTGTGATGCAATAAGGGTGGTCGTTTTACGTTAAGGCAAAAGAGCCGGTAGAAGTAATTAAAACTATACAGGCACATCTTACCATGAAAACTGTAACCAATGGCTTTTCAAGAATGTCTGAGGCTGTCTTAGATCAGCAGATCGCCGTTATTATTCGATCCATTACCGGCAACCCTTTGTTTGCCGGTCTGCAAAAAGAAATAGCAGCATTTAACGACAAGGCAAATGCATACAAAATCATTTGCATTAAAGCGCTTAACGGAGGCAAAGATGCAATCGCTGCCAGGAACGCTTTAAAGGTAACGGTGATACAAATGCTGCATGAGATCGGCTTGTTGGTATCGGCCATTGCAATGGGTGATGAAATGATCCTGGCTGCCTCCGGATTTCCCTTTACACGTACCAGGCAGGCTTCGCCGTCGCTCACCTTACCACCGCCACCAATGGTGCGCGCAGGGGTAAACAATGGCGAACTGATATGCAAAACCGAAAAGCAAAAAGGCGCAAAGGCCATTACTTATATGATTACCGACACACCGAACGATGCCAATAGCTGGAAAAAAGTATTCTGGACCAAAACCACCTACACCTTTACACGCCTTACAGGAGGTACCCGGTACTACATAAAAGTAGCCATACTGGGTGCGCGCGGACAGGAGACAATCAGTGCCCCCACCTGTTATATACCCCAGTAA
>JALYZZ010000082.1 GCA_030948675.1 Bacteroidota bacterium
TTATACTTGCTACCAAAGACCACAAAATACCATCGGGGTATCCGTTGCAAAATGATTTGGGATTATTTCTTGATTTTGATATTGCCATTTTAGCTGCTGAGTGGGAGACCTACCAGTTGTATAGCGAAAAAATAAGGCAGGAATATATGAAGTATCCTGACACTGTCTACAAAGGGGGAAGACAACAAGCCTTGCAAAAAGTACTTGAATCAGGCAAAATTTTTATTACCGAGGATTTTGTAAAATCAATGGAGGCTACTGCACGTGAAAACATCAGCAGGGAGGTGGGTCAGCTGTAGTGATGTTATTTAATTGTGTGCATTAGCTCTTCCACAATTCATTTTAATGTCGCTGGTATATCGGCTGTTTGCCACACTACTCTTATCAGTAACTTTGCAGATTAATAATGTTTTATGAAGTACGAGGTTGGGGATGAGATTGTTGTAGTGCATAGCCAGGACGAAGGGAAAGTGATTGAAATAATCAACGATAAAATGGTGCTTATTGAGGTAAAAGGAGTAAAGTTTCCGGCATACATGGACCAGATTGATTTTCCTTATTTTAAGCGGTTTACCCAAAAAAAGATTGTTTCTGAGCAGAAGAAGCCGAAAGTGCATGTCGACCAGGTGCCTAAAGAAAAGCGAAGAGATGAAGTAAAGGTTGCCGATGGAATATGGCTCACTCTTTTTCCAAAATTTGAAATAGATCTTTTTGGTGATGATATTGTGGATCGCTTTAAAGTCTATTTAATTAACCGGACAGACCACTCTTATGAGTTTACTTATAGGCTTAACCTTATTGGCAAAACCGATTTTGAGATTACAAGTGATGTTGTTGGTTTTAAAGATTTTTATCTGCACGATATTGCTTTTGAGAGCCTGAATGACAATCCATCGTTTGATTTTGAATTTAAGTTGTTGCAGCCTAATAAATACAAAGCCGACTTTTGTGAGGCCCATTTTAAAATAAAGCCGAAACAGATGTTTCAAAAAATTGAGGAGTTAAAAGAAAAAAACCTTCCTTCTATCAATCACAGATTACTCGAAAAATACCCTGACAAGGTATATGTAGACGAGGGGTTGGATTTGTCAAAGTTAAGTACTGCAGGATTTAAAGTGTACGATGCGGGGAAGGCAAGACAGCATTTAGAGCCAGCAAGAAGTGTGGTGGATTTGCACATTGAAAAGATAACAGACAATTGGAAGGGGTTAAGCAATTTTGAAATCATTACTATCCAATTAAGGGAATTTGAAAAGTGGTACGATCTTGCAGTTGCACACCGTCAACCAGACCTTATTGTTATTCATGGGGTAGGTAAGGGGAAATTGAAAGATGAGGTTCATGACATACTAAAAACAAAAAAAGAAGTGCGATTTTATGTTAATCAATACGATCAGCGTTTTGGCTATGGCGCTACCGAGATATTTTTTCAGTACTGATCGTGCTAAGACCTAAACTAAAAACTGCTTTATAGTACCACTTTCGATGAACGTAATGCGACGCAAGGATGTGACACCGGAGATATAAAAGTGGGATAAAAAGAAAAGCAAAGAGGCTGGTCTATACTTTAAAATAATTTTATTAAGATTTTGGGTTTTACTGCTAACCGAGCTATCGCCTTTGGAAACAGGGGAGGAAAGTCTGGACAGCATAGAGCAATTTACCGGTGAATAGCCGGCTGCTGCGCAAGCGGTAAGAGACAGTGCCACAGAAAATAACTATCTGCTACTGCAGAAAAAGGTGAAAATGTGAGGTAAGAGCTCACAGTATTTGTAAGTAATTACCAATACGGGTAAACCTTAAATGCTGAAATGCCATGTATAGGATTGGTTTGAGAGCTGCTCGTTCAATTCCGCCTTATAGGTGGAAGCCATCCAGGGTAGGCAGAAACAGGTGTTTAGTAATGAACATCGCAGATAAATGATAGCCTTAGAACAAAATCCGGCTTATGAGTTAGTAGTGAAGCCCAAAATTTTTGATGCCTAAAAAGTAAAGACCCTGACGCGAAAAACGCCGGGGTCTTTACTTAGGGTACCTTTAATATTATAAGCTTCAGGTCTTCAGCTTTAATTGTTAAGCTGTCTAAATTGAGCTCCTTTTCACCGGCATCGGCAGACGCTTTCAGACTATATTTTACGACCACCACCGTACTAATGTATGCTGGCTTTTACAAGCTACTGCAATCTTTACAGCTACAGGTACATCTTCTGCTTTCTTATCTATTATTTTTTCAACTCTTGGTGTGGGTTGCTCAGTGCCAGTTGTATTATTATGCAAATGAGCTAATGTTGGAGCGATTACCAGTGAAATGATCGACATCAATTTAATTAAAATATTCATAGACGGCCCGGAAGTGTCTTTGAAAGGATCACCTACAGTATCGCCAGTAACAGATGCTTTGTGCGGATCCGACTTTTTGTAATACATCGTTCCGTTAATGTCTACTCCTTTTTCGAAACTCTTCTTAGCATTATCCCATGCACCGCCAGCATTGTTTTGAAATATACCCATCAACACCCCGCTTACCGTAGCACCAGCTAAAAAGCCACCCAAAGCTTCGGGGCCAAAAAGAAAGCCAATTGCCAGTGGAGACAGAATAGCCAACGCACCTGGCAGTACCATTTTTTTAAGTGAAGCTTCTGTAGAGATAGCCACGCATTTATCATACTCCGGCTTACCAGTTCCTTCCATAATGCCGGGAATGGTACGAAACTGGCGGCGAACTTCTTCAACCATTGCCATAGCGGCCTCACCAACTGCGCGAATTGCAAGCGATGAAAAAACAAAGGGTATCATTGCACCGACAAATAAGCAAGCAAGTACATCGGCTTTATAAATGTCGATACCAATCATTTTATAATGATTGTGATTGATGACACCAACGTAAGCAGCAAATAATGCAAGAGCAGTTAATGCAGCAGACGCAATTGCAAAACCTTTACCAGTAGCAGCAGTTGTGTTACCAACCGCATCAAGAATATCCGTCTTTTCACGTACCTCTTTAGGAAGTTCGCTCATTTCTGCAATGCCTCCCGCATTGTCTGCGATTGGCCCAAATGCATCTATTGCTAACTGCATAGCAGTCGTAGCCATCATACCTGCAGCAGCAATTGCAACACCATAAAGTCCGGCAAATTTGTAACTGCCAAAAATTCCTGCAGCAAGCACTAAAATCGGGAAAAAAGTGCTTTGCATACCTACTGCCAAACCACCAATAACGTTGGTTGCATGACCTGTTGCAGATTGTCTTATGATACTCATCACAGGGCCTTTACCCATTGCCGTATAATGTTCTGTGATCATGCTCATTAAAGTTCCTACAATTAAACCAACCGCGATAGCACCGAAGACTCTTGCAGGAGTAAAATCGAAGCCCCGCAAAGACATAGTTTCGGGAAGTATCCAGTTGACGAGAAAATAAGAAGCAATAGCCGTTAAAACAATTGAGCCCCAATTGCCCATATTCAATGCTTTTTGAACTGCGTTTGTACTTAGCCCTGCACTGTCAGATATTTTTACAAAAAAAGTTCCAACGATAGAAAATAAGATTCCAATACCGGCAATCATCATTGGTAAAAGGATGGGAGCCATGTCGCCAAACTGGTTCAAAGCACCGGAAGGGATAGTTGTCTCTCTGCCCAACACCATCGTTGCCAAAACTGTAGCTACATACGAGCCGAATAAGTCAGCACCCATACCTGCCACATCGCCTACGTTATCACCTACGTTGTCGGCAATCGTAGCGGGGTTTCTCGGGTCGTCTTCAGGAATGCCAGCTTCCACTTTACCTACAAGGTCGGCACCTACATCAGCAGCTTTAGTATAAATACCGCCTCCAACACGAGCAAACAACGCAATACTTTCCGCACCTAATGAAAATCCGGTAAGTACTTCAATTGTCCTTTCCATTTCAATACTATCAACAGCACCGGCGCCGAAAATTGTTCTAAGGATAATAAAGAGTCCACCCAAACCGAGTACAGCTAATCCGGCAACACCAAGGCCCATTACAGATCCGCCTGTGAAAGAAACAGAAAGCGCCTGGCTAAGGCTGGTTCGGGCTGCATGAGCCGTGCGAACATTTGCCTGGGTAGCTACCCTCATTCCAATAAATCCCGCTAAAGCACTAAAAATTGCCCCCATGATAAATGCTAAAGCAATACTCCAATGACTATTTGCATTGCTATAACCCATTACCGCTAAAAGTATTGCGGCAATAATAACAAAATAGGTAAGTATTTTATATTCGGCTCTTAAAAAAGCCATAGCTCCTTCCTGAATATAGCGTGCAATCTCTTTCATCCGGTCATTTCCTGCATCCTGTTTAGAGACCCAGTTGAACTTAATTAAAGTATAAAGAAGGCCGATAATCCCCATCGCGGGAACTGCAAAAATCAGTTTGTCCATATCTGTTTCAGTCTTTGTTTTTTAAAAGTCGTCAAAAGTAGTATAAAACTTTATATTAACACTTTATTAAATTACCATCTCCGGGCATTGTGTTTAACAAAGAAAACACTGTTAGTAATTGAGTTTTAAACATTGAGAGAAAGAAATGCTTTGCCGAGGAAATTAACGATATCGCCTGCTATTAATGCTTCTTGCGAAATTGATTGTACGGCAATATCGGCAGACAATCCATGAAGAAACATTCCAAATAAACATGACTCTTTTGCTGAATATCCCTGTGCAAGCAACCCGGTAAGAATACCTGTAAGCACATCCCCACTTCCGCCGGTTGCCATACCGGCGTTTCCCGTACTATTAAAATAAACTTCGCCGTCAGGGCATGCTACAAAACTATAATGACCCTTTACTATAATATATACAAAGAGCTTTTGAGATTGGAACCTTGCTCTTTGTATTCTTTCCAGATGATTTTCGGTCTTTCCGAATAATCGTTCAAATTCTTTTGGGTGAGGACTTAATATACTACCTGGCGGCAGATCAGACATCAATTCATCATTAGCAGCAATAACGTTTAGACCGTCGGCGTCAATTACAATCGGCTTGTTGTAATTGGCTAACACCCTTTGCATTATCTGTGCACTATCTTCACCGGTGCCGATTCCCGGGCCTATACCAATTGTTGTATATTTTCCAAAGTCTATTTCATCAATTTTTTCCTGCGCCATTACCATTGCTTCAGAAACGGCGGTTTGAAGGATAAAAAATTGTTGTTCGGGAATCATTGTTGACACAAGGCCTGCACCCGCACGCAGGCAGCCCTTAGTACACAACACTGCTGCTCCAATTTTGCCTTTTGTCCCGGCAATCACCAACGCGTGTCCAAACGTGCCTTTGTGGGAAAACTGTTTTCGTGGCTTATATATCTGCTTAATCAATTCATAGTCGGTCATTTGGTAGACCGAGTTTCCGGCAGCAAGAAAACCCGGGTGTAAGCCAATTTCTAACACTTGTACATCCCCGAAAAATGCTTCATTCTCAGGAAACAAGAAACAAAGTTTTAGTTGCTGAAAGGTGAGTGTAAATCGAGCATGGATTATAGGCAAAGTCATCGCCGGCTTGTCAGCATATAACCCACTTGGCATATCAATTGAAATAATTGTTGCGGAAGACTCATTCATGCAACTAACCAATTCTGCCGATAGTCCTTCTAATGGTCGACTCAATCCAGAGCCATAAAGCGCATCAATAATGATATCGGTTTTATCAATTACCGGAAAAAAGTCAGGATGTTGAATAAAATGAATATTGACAGGGCAGGAGTGAAGCCTGCTAAGATTGGTTTGAAAATCGTCGCTACCGAGAGAACCAAACTCTAAAATATAAACGTCTGCAAAAATATTTTTATCGGCTAGCTGCCGGGCAATTGCAAGGCCATCGCCACCGTTATTTCCTTTGCCGCAAAAAATCCTGAACTTGCAATTTCCGAAGTTCTTTTCTTCTATCCATCCGGTACATTTTCTAGCTGCTCTTTCCATTAAATCATTCGAACTAATGGATTCAATTCTTATCGTAAATTCATCCCATTCACGTATTTGTTCAGCAGTCAAAATTTTCATGGCGTTTCGTCTTGTGGCAAGCGAAGGTCAGAAATCTTTAGGCGAAAAACACAAGAAAACATCACCCATTTACCGGCATTCGATTTTACCTTTAAAATAGTGTCGTTCGCGGTAT
>JALYZZ010000083.1 GCA_030948675.1 Bacteroidota bacterium
TCAATCCACTTTCGTTTTCTGGTCCCAAAATAATTAAGGGCGACGTAAATGGCGACGGACTAGAAGATATTTTTGTGGGCGGTGAAAGCGGACAGGCTGCTTCAATATTTATTCAGCAAAAGAATGGCAGCTTCGCTAAAAGAGCTGAGCCTGCATTTGAATCAGATAAAGCGTGTCAAGATGCAGATGCCCTATTTTTTGATGCGGATGGAAATGGATCTAAAGATTTGTACATCGTAAGCGGTGGTTATCATAGCTACTTGCCCAATGATAGCTTGCTGCAAGACAGGTTATATATAAATGATGGTAAAGGAAATTTTACCAAAAGTATTTCTTCTTTGCCGGCAATGCCGGTAAGCAAAAGCTGCGTACGATCATCTGACATTAATGGTGACGGTTTTTTGGATCTTTTCGTTGGTGGAAGGGTGGTGCCAGGCCGTTATCCTGAGACACCAAACAGCTACGTACTGATCAATGATGGCAAGGGACATTTTAAAGATGAAACAGCGCTACTGGCTCCAGATCTTCAGAAAATAGGAATGGTGGCTGATGCAGCATGGATTGACTTAAACGGAGATAAAAACAAGGAACTAATTATTGTGGGAGAATGGATGCCCATAACTGTATTTAAAAATACTACTGGCAAGCTTACCAATAAAACTGCTGACTTTTTTACCAAGTCGTTTGCTGGCTGGTGGAATACAATAACAACAGGCGATTTTAATAAAGATGGGAAGCCTGATCTTATTATTGGTAACCAGGGATTGAACACCCAATGCAAGGCAACTGATAAAGAACCGGCAGAAATGTTTTACAAAGACTTTGACGACAACGGTTCGGTAGATCCGATACTTTGTTTCTACATTCAGGGTAAAAGTTATCCTTACGTTACGCGAGACGAATTGTTTGATCAAATGAGCATTATGCGCACCCGGTTTAGCGATTATAACAGCTATGCAGACGCAACACTTAAAGATATTTTTACACAGGAAGAGTTGACCGGGGTCGGTCATTTGCAGGCCAATTACCTTCAGACGGCATATTTTGAAAGCGCTGTTGATGGAAAGTTTCATGAAAAAAAATTGCCGCTACAGGCACAGTTCTCTCCAGTTTTTACCATCACTTCACTCGATTACAATAAGGATGGGAATGATGATGTGCTGCTGTGCGGAAACATCAATCATGCAAGACTTAGATTTGGAAAATATGATGCTAATTACGGTGTATTGCTAAAAGGAGATGGAAAGGGAAATTTTACTTACATTAACCAGCAACAATCTGGCTTTAACCTCTGGGGCGATGTTAGAAGCGTTGTTGATATCAACAACACACTACTTTTTGGTATTAATCAACAAGCGATCAAAGCGTATAAAGCGAGATAAAAACCAAAAAAAAATTTGCCTTTTGTTATCAATGAAGCCATCCGCTAATTATCTCATGCAGGTAAAAATCAGTGAATGCATGTTTGTAAAGGCAATAGTAAATTAAGGCATTATTAATTTGACAATACAGTTTTAACACCAATCAAAATCATGAAAAAAATTATCTTTTGTCTTTTCCTGTTAGTAGCCGTATCCGTTTCAGTAAAAGCCCAGCTTACAAATAGCAAGTGGAAAGGCATTCTGAAATTAGACAATCCGGTTAATGTTACGTTTCACTTTGGCAAAGACACTCTCAGCGTATTCAATCTCGATCAAAATGAAGTGCTCGAAACCATGACTTATAGCTCAGACAATTCAACAATTACCCTGCGTAAAATTTCCGGACAAAGCGATTGTTCAGCTTCTACAACCGGCAAGTATAAATACCAGGTTAAAGACAATACATTATTAATCACTGTTGTTGATGATGCTTGCGATGATCGCGCTCCGTATCTTAATAATTTGCAGCTGTCAAAAAACGGATTATAGATATTAAGCAATTAAAGCCATATCCTAATTGTCTTATATCAAAATTAATCTTTTCAAAAAAAACTGTAGCTGTTATGCAAAGTTCGGTGCCTTTAAAATACTACATTTAATTTTTGTTCTGCAAGTAGCTAATTTATCAATACATATATTTATTTTAGTTGCAGAATTAAAGGCAAACGTCATTAATCAATATTACTGTTATTACCCTCATTTCAAAACATCTAACAGCTTACATCATGAAACCAATTCTTAGAGCCCCAACCATTTACTGCAATTCACCTTCGCCGCAGTTGTCATCGCATTCTTTTTCCCTGCCATCAATAGAGTGATGAAAAAAATCACTTAACTCATATTGCTTGTATCAACTCAAACATTTAAAACCTATAAACTGAAATTTTAATGAACGAAAACGTTAATAGAAGTGCGTTGTTTAACGGAAGTTGCTTTGCACTGATTACCACTGCTTTTACTTTTTCTATTCGTGCCGGCATTCTTCCTCAATTGGGCGAAGCTTTCGGTCTTTCTGCCGAGCAACTCGGATTTATCAATTCTATGTGGTTTTTAGGATTTCCAATTTCCATGATCGTCGGCGGATTGGTATATCATACGTTCGGTCCTAAAAATATTATGATGGTCGCTTTTGTTTGCCACACCATTGGCATACTACTCACCATCTTTGCAGGAGGCTATACAACCCTGCTTATTTCAACACTTTTAATAGGTATTGGTAACGGATGTACAGAGGCTGCCTGTAACCCTATGATTGCAGATATGTATTCGGGTGTGAAAATGCAAAAAATGCTTGC
The DNA here is from genome assembly GCA_030948675.1 of Bacteroidota bacterium. Classification (GTDB taxonomy): domain Bacteria; phylum Bacteroidota; class Bacteroidia; order Chitinophagales; family Chitinophagaceae; genus Segetibacter. The sequence continues at coordinate 2,717 of JALYZZ010000083.1, forward strand.
CAGGTTTCACATGTGGTTTCCAGGAGGAATACTTGTGGGCTCCCTCATCTCTTTTTTTATGACCAGAATGGGATTAGGTTGGGAAGCACAAATGTGGGTGACGATGGTTCCCACAGTTATCTACGCTGTTTTATTCTTTGGCAAAGCTTTCCCAAAAGCGCAATTGGAAGAGGCAAACTCGCTGGGCCAAAACTTCAAGGCGATGATCAGTCCTGTCTATATCTTCTTATTTTGTTGTATGGCCCTGACAGCGATTTCCGAATTCGGTCCCGGTCAGTGGGTAAGTGTTGTGTTAAGTAGCAGTGGTGCCGAGCCAATGATCATTTTAGCCCTTACATCTGGTCTTATGGCAGTGGGAAGATTTTTTGCGGGTCCTGTTGTTGGAACCTTAGGTCAAACCGGTACGCTATTGATTGGAGCTATTCTTGCGACCATTGGTATTTATATGTTTAGCACAGTAACCGGGCCAAGCGCTTATATCGCTGCCGTCGTGTTTGCAATGGGTGTTTGTTATTTCTGGCCTGTTATGATCGGTTCTGTTGCACAAAGAGTTCCACGTAGCAGCGCGCTCGGTATGTCTATTGTTGGTGGGGTAGGCATGTTCTCCACCTCTATTTTCCAACCTATTATCGGCGGCTGGATTGATAGTGCAAGAACAGCAAACAGTGCAAAAGGACTTACAGGAAGCGCTCTCGAACTTGCTACGGGCCAACATGCTTTAAGAAATATGATGACCTTTCCTGCTATATTAATTGTACTGTTTATCATATTTTTTATCTGGCAGAAAAATTCAAAAAGAACCAGTGAACTCGAAATGACAATGGCTGTGCATTAATAATCGGAAGCGATGATGTCTTTCATAAATACTAAAAGCAAGGCAAGATTTCAAGTTATGTAGATGCTTACTGTAAAAAGGATATCTTTTAATAGGTATCCTTTTTACGTTATTATAACCTGGTATTTGATTAAAATTTTCAACCGGTCACTTGCGATTATGTCAATTTTAAGACATCAAAAAATAACGGCTTGATTTTTTCAGCAAGTAATTTAACTGTTTAATATCCTTCTATGGTACCCGCATTGCCTTTTATTTCGTCTTCGCTGCGCATTGCGCCGCATCTTTTGATTGATATTTAATAATAGTTCAACGGTAATTGCCATCTACTCTACCTGTAGCCACTTTAATTAATATCCAAGGTTGCTTTAGTTAGATGATACGATACCCTTAAACCTTTCAATTTTTTGAAATTAACTTCTGACAACAACAAATCAATGAATAATACATCATTTCAAAACATTCTTTCTATTGACATTGGCGGCTCGCACGTAAAAGCAACAATTTTAAATAATGTAGGTGCTCTTACCATGGATTATCAAAGAGTAGAAACACCAAAGCCAACAACCCCTGAAAAACTGCTTGAGACAATAAAATTGCTAACTAAAAATTTTCCGGTATTTGATTGCATTTCTGCCGGCTTTCCAGGTTATGTAAAAAACGGCGTAGTCATTACTGCTCCAAATCTTGATACTTCCCTTTGGCACAACGTTGATCTCAAAAAAATGCTATCGGACACATTGGGTAAGCCTGCTAAAGTGGTAAATGACGCAGATATGCAAGGCCTTGGAGTGGTCAATGGAAAAGGTTTTGAAATTGTAGTAACCCTGGGTACTGGGTTTGGTACTGCTGTATTATTAGATGGTAATCTTTTACCTCATCTTGAGATTGCCCATCATCCTATTACCAAAAACAAAGACTATGACCAGTATATCGGCGAAAAAGTAATGTTGGAAATAGAAGACAAGAAATGGAACAAAAGAGTAAAACGGGTCATTGAGATTTTGCAAACCGTTTTCAATTATGACCATCTATATATTGGCGGTGGCAACGCAAAGAAAATAAACTTTGAACTTGATTCTAATATCACCATTGTCTCAAACAAAGATGGTATAAAAGGCGGTGCAAGGCTATGGAGAACAGAAGAGAGGCCAATAGCCGCGGACGTCTACACCTCAGTGCAATAACTACATAAAAAAAGTATTATGTTTGAAACAACTCAGTCAATAGAACAATTAGGTATCAATACAGTTCGGGTGCTGGCTGCCGATGCAGTTCAAAAGGCAAACTCCGGGCACCCCGGGCTGCCTATGGGAGC
>JALYZZ010000095.1 GCA_030948675.1 Bacteroidota bacterium
GATAATAATAACTCAATGAACCATCATTAGATATATGTTCGTTGTCTTGTAAAACGATATTGAAATTTTTAGCTTTAAGCCTGTTAAAAAGTTGTGTTGAAGTTGTAAGAAAAAAATCATCAGGATCAGATTTAGGCACTTTGTTAACCCTATGTGCATTTTTGCACTCATTCCCTCCTTTTAAAAAGCTTAGTATCGAATATTTTCCGTGGGAATTATTATGTACTGCTATTATAGTTGTAGCACCGGACAGTTGCTTTAAAATTAAATCGGCAAACTTTTTTACTTTTATTGCAGCCATTGGTGAATAGGTACTGCACAACTCAAGTGTAAGGCGTACTCCCTTTTTTGAAAATATTCTATTAGGATCAAAAACATACTTTCTTTTTAAAGAAGTAAAGCTGATCAATCTGTGTTTATTATTTTCTATTTGTATAAATGCTGAATTATTTTTTTTTACATAATTAGAAACTACCTGCTGCCCTGTTGTTTCATCATTATGCAGAGAAATAAAAACAACTGATGAAACGGCAGGATCACCTTTAATTTTTATACAAGTGGTATTATTATAAAATGTAAGTTGAATTATAGTGTCTTGTCTGGGTAATTTTATTTCTTCTTTTAAAGAAAGGTTTGTGATTATCCCCCGTTGGGAACAGGAAAAAAAATTGAACAGTCCAAAAAATAATATTCCATTAATCGGGATCACTTAAAATTATTTTTATCAGAAGTTAAAATCTCATGACCAAAGAATACATATGTTTCTCATCTTAGAAATCTTTACTACAAGAAAGTATTTTGTCGTCAGGCCTTTACCTTTTCAATTGATTGACTTTTTCGATGGATTGTTAAATAGATTACCAGGGTAAGAATGGTTAGAAGAAAAACAATACTCGTTACCGTAGTGCCCAGGCCTAAACCTCCAACTTTCACTTTTTGAGAAAGCAAATCCCCCAAAGATGCTCCCAGCGGCCTTGTGAGAATGTATGCTAACCAGAATGCAAGTATAGAATTCAGCTTTAAATATTTATAATTAGCAGGATGCCGCCCACGATGTAGGACAGCCGGCAACTCCATACCCAATGTTATGTTTAAATAATCGGCGGCGGTTTCACCAACGGTTGTTGCCAATATTTTTATTACCCAAAAGAATAAAGTAACTTTTGGAACTTTGCTTAACATGTTTTCCATGATTGTTTATATTTTGATATTTCAAATTTGCCTAAACTGCTATGACATTGGATCAAATGGGCTGGCTTTTTCCAAAGGGATTTCTTTTTAGCAAAATGAATTAATTTTAAGTAGTGTTTTATCTTTTTACAAAGATCAGATGCTTTTTTCAAGCACATGTTACACAGTTCTGTGAAAAGGTTATATCATTCACATATTTAAAAAAAAGCAGAAAATTCTGAATAGTTTTTTTAATTATTTTTCAAAGCTCAACACTGGTTAATCACGGTACATATTCATCTTCGTTTTACAAGGCCCGGTGCAAAATTGAATTACTCAAAAAATTGCTGCAACTTTCAGCATACTACGACCGAGTGTAAATAGCATACTGATAAAAATAACTGCCCATACAACTATTGCCAATATTACAAATACGAAAGGGATACCCCTTAAAAACGGTATCCAACAGCCTGGGACAACTTCACAGTGCAAACCGTGTACATACCTAGCGGGAACACCATTCCCCAATACGGTGAATTATATTTTAAAGAAATATTTTTCGTAAAGTGCCACCATACACCCAATATAACCATAAGCGGAATCCACCAGTAACCAATAGCCCAAAAGAATAAGGTGAACACCTTGAGAAATGGAAGCAACCCGGCCAGGAACGGCAACGTTCTCGCATTCAATATCAGCGTTGCGCCTGCCAGAACAGAAATCGCGTCAGCGCCCATATTTATCCAATAAGGAGCCCCAAGTTCTTCTGCATTGATTTCAAAAAATAAAAGCCTGTAAAGAATAAGGGTTATCACAATTATGTAAAACATACTACCGAATAAAAACATCATGAGAGAGAAGAAAAGCGCTTGTTCTTGTATTAAGGGAAAGTGGGAAGCCAACAATCTGCTCAAAACGGAAAGAGATTGGGTAGATACAATGATAAGTAGCCATGTGCTGCTGATGGCTTTTAATGACGGCTTCTTACGTTTTTCTATTAGAACCGCAAACAGGAAGTAGATAAGAAATATCCATGATAAGAGGCCTATTGCAAAAAAGCAGATTGCAAATTGGTAATTATTGGCAATCAAAACAAACTGGCTGCCTATTATACAATTGGCAGCAGTGAAGGAGAGAAATCCAATATTTTTTGGATTATCTAAAAAGTCCGAACGAAATTCTTTCGTATAAAAAATAAACGTACAGCGAATAAAAAGCAAAGGATTATATAGGCAACCAGATTAATCCAAAAAAAGTTTTGGAAATAAGTATCCAGTTGTAAAGCTGTGCAGCAATAGATACAATACCGGTTGCCATTACTAATGAAAAATAAGCGGGAGACAAATTAGCTATGCGGAAGAAAGGAGTTTGGCCTTCTCGGCGCACCAAGTGGCGCTTGCTTAGGTTCATTATTTTTAAAATTGTATTTCAATTTTGGGATTAGATTTTATAATAGACTTTTCGTTGAATCGTTACATATTCTTTTCTAACTATTTGCCAGTAAATCGAAATATTCGTCATCTTCATTTTTTCCACCAAAACCTTTGCCTACATTTTCGAATGTTTGTACGAATTGGATAGAGCTAATCCACTTTACCATTTTAAAGCCTAACTGGTTTTCAACACGCAGCCTCAGCGGAGCGCCATGACCCAAGGAAAGCGGTTCGTAATTCATTTCCCAGGCAAGTATGGATTGAGGCTTTAGGCAATTATCAAGCGTATGGGTATCGTAATAAGTACCTCCATACAACCCTTCGCCATAAGAATAAAAAACAACAATTTTTGCATAAGGATGGGGTTTCACCAACTGAATAATTTTACTAAGGGGTATTCCGCCCCATTCTGCAATGCCAGACCAGCCCTGAATACAATGGTGCATGGTAATATTTTGTTCTTTTCCTAAATTTTTTAATTCCTCCAGCGAAAGCTCAACGGGATTTTCTACCAGCCCTCCTATTTTCAATTTATAATCTTTAAAGTTGTTGTCTGCAAGTTTTTTCCATTCTGATGATTCCGGCATTATTCCATTGAGCCAGAAATAAGAAGTGATATCTTTTTTTTGAAAATTTACTTTTGCTTTAAATTGGTTAATTGTGAGCCGCCATAAGTTGCCATTTATTGATGCTTGAAGGCGCTGGAGAAAACGTGGTTCGTTCCAGGAAATCCAATGAGCCAGGAAACCAAAAGCAACTGTTATCAAAATTATCGCTACCCCAATATAAACACCGGTGTAACTAACGGTATTGTCTGTTCCCATAACAATATGATTCATATTCCTCACTAAACCGGTCGCCGCTATCAAACCTATATGGATAATGATGAATACGCAATAAGCGAGCATTACCAGGAAATGAATGGAACGGGCGCTTTGCCGGTTGCCAAATAATTTTGGATACCAGTGAAAGCGGTTTTCTATAGCTGGCGACATTGCCATGCCCGTTAGCATCGCCAGCGGCGCTAAAATAAAAACCACTCCAAAATAGGAAAGCTGCTGCAGGGCGTTATAATGATAGAAGCCATTGGGCTCTGGGGGGAAATGAAAAGTTGCATAATGAACAAAAACATTCCACGAATCAGGTACTATTTTCCAGGATACCGGCACCAGCCTTTCCCATTGATTGGTATAAAATAACAGTACAATAAATACCACTCCGTTTAATAGAAAAAAAGGAACGGTGAGAAAATGCCATACTCTTGCAATCCCTACGGTATGTTTATATCCTGGCAAACCTGCCACAGGATTTAGGTAACGTGCATCTTCTTTGGCGGTATATGTTTTATTATCAGGTATTTTAACCGGGGTAAATCTTATCCAGGAAGAACCCGGTTTGCAGCTATTGTTCCAGTATAAACGCGGATGGTCAGCTAAAATAGAAAGACCACTCCTGATGATTAACACCAGGAAAAAGAAATTAACCCAATGGCTAAGATCTACCCATAACGGAAAACCGGAAGGAGCCGGAGGTATCACAGGCTCGAAGGGCAGCGTGGAATCCACAGGTAATCCAACCAATAGATATTGCAGCCAAGCAATACCAGTTATGCCAATAAAAAGCACAAGAATTATAACCAGCATGTAGGGCTTGATTCCTAAAAAGGCACGCCTGTCTGCAGGGTAGTGTACTCTTTTTTCGGTTTCAGTAAAATGAGTAAACATTAAAACTTCAGTTTATAGTTTGAATAGATAGAAAGTCCTTTTGATCTTCTACCCCTAAGACAAAACCTCCTTAAGCATTTGCTGCAACTACATCCAGCCAGCCACCGCTGAAACCTCCCCTGCGTAAACCAATGATAATATGCGGGCACCTTTTCATGATGCCCCATATTAATCCAGATCTATAATTTTCAATCATTAAAATAACCGGCCCCTGGTTTAACCCAAATTGCCATTTAGAAATCCAGCTACCAGACTCAGTATTCTTCTGCGGAAAAGTTGGGTTATAGCTGGCATCAAAGCCATAAGAGTGGTGCTTTTCAAAATCCCGTATTTTAATCGCGTGACGAATGGTGGGCAACACAACTCCTGGCAGAAATGGAAGAGAAGCTACCACTGCCCAGGGTGATACGGTTCCATCATCAGGTCCGAAGGGAGCGCCTCTGGCTATATAATTATAAAATTTTCTTTTAACGCCATCAATTGTGCGGGTAGCAGGGCCGGGACCATCACTTGCTGTAAATCCCCAACCATTTTCTCCATAGTGGGCGAAACCTTTTGGATTTTCTATCGCATATTTTTGCTGAATTTGCGTAGCACGGCGACTGTTTTCAAAATAATCAATACCAACCTTTCTATTCAAATCATCTGAGATTCCTTTGCAATCCAACCATATTTGAGACATCTGGTGAATGAAAAGGGGGCCGGCATAAATGCATTCTATGTCATAGATTTTTTTCCATTCAAAAGTGGTTATCCATTTTTTATATCCTGCAGGGCTAATTGGAAAAGTTGGCGAGCCAAGCGCGAGTATATAGATAATATGCGCCTCGCAATATTTTTTATTCCAACGGGAACGAAGAAATCCTGATTCAGGTTTCCAGCCGTGTGAAATAGAATCTTTGCCGTTTAATGCCCATTGCCAATCTGCCCGTGCATAGAGACTATCAGCAAGTGTGCGTATTTCAATTTCGGATGTATCCTCCCCTGTGAAATAATATCTTGCCGTCAATATGCCGGCAAATAATATAGCAGTATCTACTGTTGATAGTTCACTTTTCCATGCCCGCTTCCCGGTTTCCATATCAAGAAAGTGATAGTAAAATCCTTTGTATCCCGTTGCATCTGCTTCGGTGCCCTGGCGGCTGTTATAGAAGAATTTTAAAACAGTCAGCGTTCTTTTAATTGCTTCGGCACGTGGTATAAATCCGCGTTCAACTCCTGCTACATAGCAGCTAAGCCCCATGCCTGTTGCTGCTATACTTGCCGCCATTCCCGGCTGGGTTTTATCGGCTATCAGCCCGGTTTGGTCATTTACCTCTTTTAGAAAATAGGCAAAGGTTTCCCGTTGCAAAACACCGAGCATTTCTTCATCCGGACCTTGCGGATTTTTGTATTGTGCTTCTTTCGATTTTATGATCTGTTTCATTCCAGTTCTATTGT
>JALYZZ010000098.1 GCA_030948675.1 Bacteroidota bacterium
ACAATCATCGGCGCTAATACCATCAAGACAGTCGCCTAGTTGCAACCTTTTCAATCCGTCTGCATTGTATTCCTGCTCTACATGGGCTGTTCTGCATAAAACAGGAATGCCAAAACTGAGAGCCTGATAGATCGTGCCGTTTCCTCCGTGACAGATGACCAGATCAACTACTTCAAACAGCTCCCGACTATCAACAAAAGTATAAGAGAAAATATGATTACTATGCAGTACTTGCGCGGTGTCGCCCGCGGTTACCACGTTGTATTTTTTAAATTCATCATTATTTAAAAATTCCAAATCTTTCCATATGCCTGTGCTTCCCATGCTGATGAACAAGGTTTTCTTATTGGGATCAAGGTTGCTGACAAGGCCGCATTTTTCACCGCTTACGGGATGAAACAAGGGCGGTATGACAAAATAGTTGGAAGGCAGGTTTCTTTGTGGAAAGAGATCTGGTAAGTCGCACACCAGGTTTATATCGCCTTCCAGTTCCTGCATATATGAGTATTTTCTGGAAAGCTTTGCACGTTTCCTTATTCTTTTGAAAGGCAGATGCAAGTCGCGAAAGTAGAGCTGCTCTCCAACATTAGTAATGTAATTAAATAATACGCCCGGCAGCAGGTTAAACAGTGAATGCAGAGGGTGCTTTCCCGGCATGCGCCGAACAAGCGCATAATACCGGCTCATATATCCGTTCATTAGGGCAATGTGAAATACTCCTGTTTTTTCCGCAGCCATTTTTAAGGTCGGGCTCATGTCGCTTAAGACAGCTACCGGCTTTAATTCATGTATCGCCTTTAACTGCGATTGATATATATGGTTTAGCTCCGCCTCATTTAGCCATGAAAATTCAAAAGATATCATACATTGCTGCACCTTGTCTGCATCAAGAGCAGCACATGTAAATGTGTTAAAACCAGCCGCCGTAATAAAAGCTTGAAACTTTAAGGAATGTGCAAATCGTATATCGAAGTGAGGTTTTAAGTAGACGGCAAGCTGAACGCATCTGAGGTAATGAGCCATTACGTTGTAAGGAAAAATGAGCAGCAAAGGTTTATGTTCACTTGTAGAATTTTGCATAGAAAGTGAGAGTTCTATTGAACCATAATTTAGAAGTATAACAAATTATATGCTTAAGAGTTTGAATATTTGAATTCTGATCCATTTATCGTTTGTATGAAGGAGTTTGTTTGTATTGTCTTTTTGTGCGTGAGTTCTGTACCCGGTGTTTGTCAAAGCCGGATAGTGGCCGATATGATTAATTTTAAAAATAATGATGGCGTGTGCAGGGTATGCCTTTTTAATAAACCGGATGCATTTAAAGGCGATGGCGGCACGCCTTATCAATGCGAGGTAGTTGCGGTGAAAAATCAAACAGCAGAGGCTGTTTTCAATGTGCCCGCGGGCAGCTACGCATTGTTTGTTTTTCATGATGCTAACGGAAATAATAAGATGGACAGAAACTTTATAGGCATTCCGAAAGAAGGATATGGTGCGTCTAAAAATAAACTGCCTTTTGCCGGTGCGCCAGGCTACGACGAGAATAAATTTTTTGTAGAGGATAAGGGGACGGTAAGACTCCGGATTAGATTAAGAAACATTTAGATATTATCCGTATCCTCAAGGTGCTATATTTCTTTTTTTTTGTAACTCCTTTTGCAACAAAGAAAAAGAGTGGGTTGTACTGGACTCGAACCAGTGACCCTCACGTTGTCGACGTGATGCTCTAAACCAACTGAGCTAACAACCCCGGAGGCGTAAAAGTAGCAGAATATTATTAATTACCTCCTCAGATGCAGCCATACTTTTTGGCTTTACCTATTCTTTTTATTTGAGGTACTGTTTGTGTCACCTCTTTATGAATTCATTTATCTTTACTGTTTAGGTAATAGCAATTAAGAAAATGGATGATAAAAGCTTAATAAGAGGCATGCGGTTGAACTGAGCGTAGCAACGATGTTGCTATGAAAAACATTGCCGGAAACCAAAAAAATAATATGCTAAGAATTGACTCCCATCAACATTTCTGGAACTTTGACCGGGTACGTGATAGTTGGATCAATGATGAAATGTCTGCCATTCGGAAAGATTTCCTGCCCCCAGACCTTCAACCACTCTTGCAACAAAACATGATAGACGGCTGTGTTATTGTGCAGTCGGATCAGTCAGAAGAAGAAAATGCTTTTCAGCTTGCCAATGCAGACAAGTGGGATTTTATAAAAGGTGTTGTTGGTTGGATAAACCTGGAGGCAAACAACCTGGAAGACCGGCTTAAATATTATAGCGGGTTTAAAATGATGAAGGGTTTCAGGCATGTACTGCAGGGGGAAGTACAGCGTGATTTTATGCTAAGGCCGGCTTTTATGAATGGCGTTAGCCTTTTAAATAACTATAGTTTTACTTACGATATTCTCATTTTTCCGGATCAGTTGCCCCATGTGTATGACTTTGTAAAAGCCTTTCCCGACCAGCCTTTTGTGCTGGACCATATAGCAAAGCCAAATATAAATAAAATGGAAATCGATGAATGGAAAAAGGGAATTGATCGAATAGCCGAATGCGAAAACGTGTATTGCAAAGTGTCGGGGATGGTTACCGAAGCCAATTGGAACGGATGGAAGAAGACTGATTTTACACCTTATCTCGACGTGGTAACTACTGCATTTGGAGCGGAAAGACTCATGTTTGGTTCTGACTGGCCGGTATGCCTTGTTGCGGCTTCATACGCCGACGTCGTTGAAATTGCGGCAGAATATTTTGCTAACTTTAGTAAAGATGAACAGAAGAACATTTTCGGCGGAAACGCTATCAAGTTTTATAAGCTGGAATTGTAATTTTGTAAAAGTAAAAAACAAAAAGTAAAAGGTGGCGTTTTAGAAAATTTGCCGGTGATCGAATTAGAAAGCGACGCATTACAACAAAAAAGCCCTTGACATGTCAAGAGCTTTGTGCGGAAGAGGAGATTCGAACTCCCACGGCTGTTACCCCGCTACCACCTCAAAGTAGTGCGTCTACCAATTTCGCCACCTCCGCGGTAAGCGGCAAATGTAGTAAAATCATTCACTTAAACGCTACTTGCTTAATACAATTCTAAAAGTAGTTCCCTTTCCTAACTCAGAACTTTTTACAAATATTTTGCCTTTATGGTATTGTTCTACTATCCGCTGTGTTAGGGTTAGCCCAAGTCCCCAGCCACGCTTTTTAGTGGTAAAGCCGGGTTTAAAGACTTTTGGAATATTTTGTTTGCTAATGCCCTTGCCACTGTCTGTTACATCAATCACAACCGACGTTACCTCATCTTTCACCGTAACAGCTATTTTGCCTTTTCCCTCCATAGCAT
>JALYZZ010000101.1 GCA_030948675.1 Bacteroidota bacterium
GTAAACTTTAATTAACTTTAGGCCGACTTCAGCAATACGCTCCCACGTTATAGGTAAGCCAACGAAACACCCTAATGAATCAAACAGAAGAAATATTAAACCAACTAGATAAGTGTAGCTCTGAGTATGCGTATCCTATGTTGGACAATGGATATGTTTATCCTGCAGGCACAAAACTAACTGCGTACAGAGACGACAAACGTTGGGTGATTGTAATTGAGGCTATAGGGTTTAGTTATCGAGGTGGTGGACATAATGGAATATCAAATTGCTTGCATATTTATGGAAATTGTCTCAGCTACGAACCCGGAACTCAAAATGAAAATTTCATTTACCTAACCGACGATGCAAATAATTGCAACACGTTTGACGATGAAGAATGCTTTTACTTAAATCCCGACTGTTCTAGCTTCATTCTTAGAGACCAAATTCTTCCGCTCTATCAAGATAGGAAATTATATGATGACTCTGGAATTGAAATTGAGGAACCTGACCGAATTAATGCATTTGAATTTCTTCGGCTGCTAGATGCATTGCATCACGATAAGTTTGTTGCGACGGAAAATGAAATAAAGGAAAGAATACCAAGTGACCTTCCTAAAATTATAGAGTTACATAACTGGTTTCATCCAGATGTAGTGAATGATGAATTACCAAGTAACAATGAAACGTTTATTCAAATCGCCAAGGTAATAGAAACAGGTAACATCGACTATTACAAGCCGACGTATGAACCCAATACAAACTGGAAAAATTGGCCAAACGGTGGAACTCTTTAAACAGCGGCATGACTGGCCTACCTATAACAGCGGGTTTGGCAATAGGCTGGCAGAAGGAATACCAATCGGCTGTAGTTCACTATCAGCAGTAGTTCCAGCAGACGAACAAAAATCAGCTTTTTCTATTTACCTTCAGCTTTGGTACTTTACCGGGCTGACGTTTCGGGCTGAAGGAATATTGAAGACCAGCCCATCGCCAAGCCCTGAACGTTGTAGGCAATTTTTTTTGACATCCTTCTACCGAAAAAAGACAATTATCAATATGCCATTTTCAGACGATGAACAAATATTGGTTGAAGAAAAATCAAAACTAAAAACAATTGTATTATTTGTCGGGATTGGACTTTTTGTTTTCTCACTTTTCAATATTTCCTTTTGTACGGACAATGGTTGTAGAACTTCAATCGAAACTTTGCTAATTGGTTGGCTTGCTATGTTGACAGGTGGAGCTGCAATAACTTGGTTGGCAAATCCATTTTTGGTTATCGCTTGGGTACTATTGGCAAAGAACAAAAACTCTGCTTGGCTTTTTGGTTTGACAGCCTTGATATTTAGTATTTCATTTTTAAAGTTTCAAATAGTCATAGTAAATGAAGCAGGACACTATAATCCAATAACAAAAGTTGGACTTGGTCATTGGCTTTGGCTCTCAAGTTGTTTGACAACATTTATTGGTATTCTGACAATAAGAATATTGAAATATAGGAACGCATAGTTGGACATAATATAGCTTTTAAAATGACATATTTTGTCTAATTTATTTAGATTAAAAAATCGAGAAACCAGCCCAAACTGCCTACAACATTGGGTTTGCTTCTACGCTGGCTGAAGGAATAAACATCAACTTTTGTTCGCTATTCATCTGTAGTTCTGGTCTGAAAATTCATTGTTCATCTTTTGTATTTATCTTCGGCTTTGGGTTCGTTATTGGGCTGACGTTCGGGCGAAAAGTTCATTGAATGCCAGCGCAGCAGGCCCTAAACGTAAGGCGTAATCAAAACTAAAACTATTGACTTCCCATACTTTCGAAATTTTAGTAAGAAAAAAAATTCCTTTTATTAGCGAGTTCTTATATTGGCTATTGGTTCCGTGCATGATTATATTATTCATTTTCTATTTAATAATGTCGCCGACTAAAAATGCTTCGGAGGAAATGTCAACAGCTTACTATATTTTGGTAGTTCCAGAATGGTTGAAAGCAATTTCTTTTTATGCATTAATAGTGTTTGTTATTCTGACACCAATTTATTTTCGTGCAAGACTTTATAAAAATGCAACCCTGACATTCGGAATTAACGAAGTATTAATTGAAGGAAAGGCTATCAATAAAAGTTTACCATTTGACTCAATAAAGCAAGTTTGGGGTAACGATTTAAAAAACCTGTTAAGGCAACCGAAGAATAAATTGCAAATTGTATTGAGACAAAAAAGCGGAAAAGACACAACTTTTCTTCTAAAAAATTATGACTACAGTGATGATTTTATGGAGAAAGCTATGGACATCCTAAAAGATGCACAGTTTTCTTCTTATGACAGCGAAGCGGTTGCAATGCACGGTGATGACGACTGAATGCGCCTTACACTGGTATTGCTAAAAGCAGGGCTAACGTGCATTTCATCAGCTTAAGTTCTTTAGTCGTCATGGGTTCGGGCAGAAGGAATTCTTATCGACTTTTGTTGTTAACTTCATCAATAGATTATAGATCATCGGTAGCTCCGGGCAGAACGTTCATGGAATATCCTGCCTTCAGCAATACCTACCGTAAGCGGTTATTAAAACCAACATCTTCGTAACATTCAACTTGCTGTAATATTATCTACCTTATAGACTAAAAAAAACTATACTCAGACATGTAGGATTTATTAAGACCGTTATCAACCAAAACTGAGACCTTTCCCTTTATTGACTTATATGAAAATTTTATCAATATTTCTGACTGTATTTTTGTTAGACCCCATTGTTTACTTTTTATTGCACATTCTTTCTTTATATGATAGTAAAGGGGCATTAAAAACTTTTGGATTTTCTGACAAAGTTATTTTTCAACTGGCAATGCCAAGTCTCATTTTAATGGTAATATATTCCACTGCTTTTCTATTGGCAATTTATTTTAATATTAAAAAAAAGTATTTGACAAACAGCATATTTTTAGGAACGCTAATTATTGCATATTTTATTATTGCACGGTTTTTTAAATTGCCATAAGTGATAAAACTTAGAGAGGATTGAACGAATCTATCATAAGAACCGCTTACATGGTGTTTGCTGCTATGCTGGCAGACCTGCAAATCCTCATCTTTTGTAATGCTATCAGCAGCAACTCGGGCAGACTTTCATTGTTCATCTTTTGTACTTATCTTCATCTATAGTTTTTCAATTGGGCTAACGTTGCGGGCTGAACGATATAAATTCCAGCACAGCAGCAAGCCCGATCGTTGTACGCCACTTATCAACAGCATCATCAATTCAAAATAAAAATTACGACAATGGAACAAGCATTCATTCTTAAACCTAACGAAGGCAGACTTTCAAAGCCTTACAATGTATTGGGTATGCCCGTACATCTCAAAGTATCCAGCAGTGACACTGGTGGACAAATGAGTATTTTTGTTGCAGAATATAAAAGAAACGAAGGTCCGCCATTGCATTTGCATGACAACGATGAAGCATTTTTTATAATTGAGGGTGAATTCATTTTTCAAGCAGGAGACAAAAGGTTTACTGGTGTTGCTGGGGATACAGTTTTTATTCCACGCAATACACCTCACACAACTCTTACTGTAAGTGAAACGGGTAAAATGTTATTCACCGTTAACCCAACCGGGAATGTAGAGAAAATATTTGAAAAATTAGACTCTTATAAGGAAATGCCTTCTATAGAAGAAATTGTGAGAGTTCATGAAGAATTAGGTCTGAAAATAGTAGGTCCACCATTACAACTTTGACAAAAAAAGAAAGAACCAAGAAAGCGGCGTACAACAAGCGTTTTGTTGTACTCCCTGGGTTATAATTTCTTCTAAATTATTGCGGAAGGCAGCCAGCCTAAGATCCAGGCTGGCCCGGTTGATTTGATCGGTAATTTTCTTGTTCATTGCTTTGATTTTTATTGGTGATTAATTAATTGTAATGCATCATAGCTTCCAACTGGATAAGGTTTTCCAGCGATTGCAGTGTAATAGGATCAGGATGCTGAATGGCCAGCGCAGTCTCCTGGGGTTGATTGCCCAGTAAGGCCATCACATGGGATGAACTTACACCATCCGATGATTGA
>JALYZZ010000352.1 GCA_030948675.1 Bacteroidota bacterium
TCTTTTATAGACATACCTTTTCGTAGAAGTCGTCGTCTTCAGACACCCCGATGTACACCAAATCATCTTCAATTTTTACCGGATAGGTTGTGATTTTGTAATCATCACCGCTC
This sequence comes from Bacteroidota bacterium, assembly GCA_030948675.1. Taxonomy (GTDB): domain Bacteria; phylum Bacteroidota; class Bacteroidia; order Chitinophagales; family Chitinophagaceae; genus Segetibacter. The sequence continues at coordinate 114 of JALYZZ010000352.1, forward strand.
ATGCAATGACCATCAATGAGGGAGAAGTTTCTTTTGTGAAAGGGGCAGGCAACTTTTGGCTCTCCTTCCATAGACCCAATCATGCCACGGCTAAGCGCCATTTGCATACGATGCGGACACATGTTTTGTGAAGCGTACCACTCATTGCGACGGGTAAAGTTGAACAAGGCAATTTGTTTGTGTTTATACTTTACACAAACGCCTCCGTTTTCGGGTACATCAAAAGTTTTACAGGCGGGAAACCAGGTTAGGTTTTCGGTAATGAAATCATTCATATTGATGAAATTTTGGTTAGAACAGTTATGGCAGTAACATTCATCCTAAAATTTCATACGACAGGCAGTTCGTTAAGTGGTAAGTGGTAAGTGGTAAGTTGTGAGTTGTGAATTGTAAGTCAGCTTTCTTCCAACTTATAACTTAAAACTTAAAACTTATAACTCATCTCACTTCCACTCGGTGGCTCTTTTTTGTTCTCTCAGCGGTTCAAATTTGATCGTTGGATCTTTTTCTTCAGGTGCGTTTACAAAGTGTGAAAAGCGCTTTTGCAATGCGGGGTTTTCAACAACTGCTTTCCATTCACACTCGTAACTATCCACCAGTCCCTGCATCTCTGCTTCCAACTCAGTGGCAATACTAAGACTGTCATTTACAACCACGTTTCTCAGGTAATCGATACCGCCTTCCATTTTATTCAACCATGTTGCAGTGCGCGATAACGGATCAGCGGTTTTAATATAAAACATCAGGAAACGGTCAATATATTTAATGCAGGCTTCGCTGTCAAGATCAGTAGCAAGCAACAATGCATGCTGAGGTTTAGAACCACCATTGCCACATACAAACAGGTTCCATCCTTTTTCGGTAGCAATTATTCCGAAGTCTTTCGACTGCGCTTCTGCACACTCGCGTATACAACCGCTTACGCCTCCTTTGAGCTTGTGCGGAGAGCGCAGTCCCCTATAACGTTCTTCAATCTTAATGGCAAAGCTGACACTGTCGTGCAATCCAAAGCGACACCAGGTAGAGCCTACACAGCTTTTAACCGTTCGCAGCGCTTTGCCATAGGCGTGCCCACTTTCAAAACCGGCTTCTATTAATTCTTTCCAGATGCCGGGCAAATCATTTAAATGCGCGCCAAACATATCGATACGCTGACCGCCTGTTATTTTTGTGTACAGATTGTACTTCTGTGCCACCTGGCCGATCACTATTAGCTTTTCCGGGGTAATTTCTCCTCCCGGTATACGAGGTACTACCGAGTATGTTCCTCCTTTTTGAATGTTAGCCAAATAACGATCATTACTATCCTGGGCAGTGTCATTTCCTTTTTTCAGGATCATTTCATTCCATAAACTGGCAAGTATCGAAGCTACTGCAGGCTTACAAATCTCACAACCGTCACCATGACCAATTTCGTCTAAAACCAAATCGTAAGACTTTAATTGTTTTACTTTAATCAGATCGTACAGTTCTTGCCGCGAATAGCTAAAATGCTCGCACAATACATTACGCACATATTTGCCCTGAGACTTCATAGTATGCACTACCAGGTCTTTAAGCATTGGCACGCAACCACCACATCCAGTACCTGCTTTCGTACACTTTTTTATCGCCTCCACACTTTCGCAGCTTTGTTCGATCACTGCATTACAGACCTGCCCCTTAGTAACCGCCTCACAACTGCAGATTAGTGCATCTTCCGGAAGGCTTAGCACGCCTGCTCCGCCTTCTGCCTCTGCGTTTCCCCGTGAACCAAGTATTACATCCTGCGGTTCTGGAGGTAATGCAATCTTGTTTTTAGTTGTTTGCAATAGCATATTGTATGCATCCGCATCTCCTATCAATATACCGCCTAAGAGGTATTTACCATCTGGGCTTATGTTTATCCTTTTATAAATCCCTTTCATGGTGTCTTCAAACACCACGGTTCGACACTTTGATACGGCTACAAATGGGTCGCCGAAGCTGGCTACATCAACACCAATCAGCTTGAGCTTTGTACTCATATCGTAACCGGTAAATACCCTTTCGGTTAAGAAGCCGTTGTTTGACAATGAATAGATGTTGTCGACCACCACTTGTGCCATTTCATATCCGGGAGCTACAAGCCCATAAATCATTCCTTTGTGCAAGGCGCACTCCCCTATTGCGTATATACACTCATCTGAGGTTTGTAACTTGTCGTTGACCACAATACCTCCACGCTGGCCGACTTCCAGCGCTGCCAGTTTTGCAATTTCGTCTCTGGGTTTTATTCCGGCCGATATTACCAGCATGTCCACATTGATGTATGTATTATCGGTAAACTGCATGCCTGTTATAAAATCGTCGCCGAGAATGGCAGAGGTGTTTTTATTAGTATGTATTTTCAGTCCAAGTGCTTCAAGTTTTGCCTGTAATATCTTTGATGCAGCATCGTCTATTTGCCTTGGCATTAGCCGTGGAGCAAATTCTATCACTTGTGTATTTGCTATTCCCAGGTCAAGCATCGCTTTAGCAGCTTCAAGCCCCAGCAAACCTCCGCCAATGACAGCACCTGTTTTTGCTTTTTTAGCATACTCTGTCATCATTTCAAGATCCTCTATTGTTCGATATATGAAGACCCCTTCTTTTTCCACTCCGGGTATTGGCGGCACAAAGGCTGCAGACCCGGTTGCTATTATTAAGTAGTCATATCTTTCAACAATGCCGTGAAACGAATGGACCTTCTTATTACACCTGTCAATATTGATTACCGGATCTCCAAGGTAAAGTTTGATGCGATTAGTTGCGTACCAATCTAATGGAGCCATCGAAAGATCGTGTGCACTTTTGCCGGCAAAATATTCACTTAAATGAACTCTGTCGTATGCAGGCCGTACCTCCTCACCAAATATTGTTACAGACAACGATGAAGAAGAATTGAACTTTGTTAACAGCTTCTCGCAGAATTTGTAGCCAACCATGCCATTTCCTATGATTACAATTTTCATAGCCTGGGGTGTTTAATTAATAATTAAAGACACATTAAAATGGCAAGCAAATAATACATTAATAAAAGTTATATGTAATACTTATTTCTATCTTTACTACAAAAACTACTCTTTTTTCTGATTTCTATCATAAATTTACAAAGTAGTATGTAACATTTATCTTTTTTTTGATTCTTTTTTAAAAAAGTATTTACATTTT
>JALYZZ010000353.1 GCA_030948675.1 Bacteroidota bacterium
GTTTTTCATATTTGTCAGATCGGCTTTTATCATTCACCATCCGGTTGCTGCAGTTGTATTGGCTTCCAACCGTTCAGGCTTATTATCTCCGTGATATATTTTATCATGGCAAAGGAAAATAGAAAGAATGCTCTAAAGAGAGAATGCCCCTTCCGCAAATATTTGTTTGTTTTTTACTGCCTGCATTCCTGTCAATCAGATTGCGATCTTTTGTGTATTTCTCCGCAAAAATGCCTTTAAATTATTTTTTTTGACACGTTAAAATATTCCCTAAGGTTTCCGAAGTTCGTACCAGATTTGCAGCAGTATGCTCAAGGGCAGTTGACAAATCGGTTGGTTGGTTTCCTATTGGCAATAGAACGTCAAAATATTGATGCAACTTTTCATTTCTTTGGACCGGTATGTTGCCTGCCATACCAATCACCATAAGTCCTTTCGATTTGGCGGCACAAGCCACTCCAAACGGTCCCTTGCCTTGCAGGGTCTGTTCGTCGATGCTTCCTTCACCTGTTATTACCAGGTCACTTTTTTCAACAGCCTGATCAAAGCCGGTAAGCTGAAGAAAGTGTTCTATTCCGTTTACAAGCCTGGCATTTATACATGCGTACAAACCGGCCGCAGCGCCTCCTGCCGTACCGCCATATTTTATTGTTGACATGTTGCGGGCGGTTGCATGCTGTGCCACTTCCGCTAGTTTGCCAAGGGCAATATCTAGTAGTTCAACAGCTTTCGGCGATGCTCCCTTTTGCGGACCAAACATGGCAGCAGCGCCTTGTGTACCCAGCAGCAGGTTGTCGACATCACACAATACAATTACTTCTACTTTTTTTATTCGTTCATCCAGGCCTGATAAATCAATCGAAGCAAGGTTTACCAGACCCTCGGGAAGGTTTAATAAATCATTTCCTTTGGCATCTAAAAACCGAACTCCCAAAGCCTTCAGCATTCCGGTAGCGCCATCGACAGTAGCTGAACCACCCATACCAATTATTATCTTTCCTGCTCCTTTTTCGAGTGCTGATTTTATTTGTTCACCGGTTCCATACGAAGTCGACCGTAATGGATTTAATGCTTCGTGTTTTAATAACCGGATGCCGGAAGCTGCTGCCATTTCTATTACAGCAGTTTTACCTTCATCTATTAGTCCGTACGCTGCATTTATTTTTCTTCCTAGCGGGTCATCAACTTGCATATCAATCAATTCTCCTCTGCATTTTTGTATGATTAAATCTCCGGTACCGTCCCCGCCGTCACCAATAGGGAAACATTCGCAGGTACACCGCAACTTACTTTGCATTAACCCCTTTTGAATAGCATAAGCAGCTTCTTCAGCACTGACACTATGTTTGAAAGCATTGGGAGCTATAAGAATATGCATGTGAAATTGATAATTTTTAGGCTTGACGGATTTAAAAATGATAGGCTGAATAGTAAGAATTATCAGTGCGATCATGAAGCTACAAGTGCAGGTAAGATAATTGCCTTCCGCTCTGCATCATTCCCTTTTTTTAAATTATTTCAATTCACCACATTTACTGGCTTTCCGTCTATGAAAGCTAATAAGTTGCTTACCGTAGTATTCATTAATCTTACCCTGGATTCTTTTGTAGCCCATGAGATGTGAGGTGTAATGATGCAGTTTTTTGCACTAAAGAGCGGATTGTCTTTTGACGGGGGTTCGTTGGATAGCACATCAATGCCGGCTCCGGCAATTACGTTGTTATTAAGTGCATTTGCCAGGTCTTCGTCCACTATAATTGGTCCTCTTGAAGTGTTTAAAAGAAATGAAGTACTCTTCATTGATTGCAAGCTATTCTTATTGATCAGCCCCCTCGTTTCCGCGAGCAAAGGGCAATGAATACTTACCACATCTGACTGCGATAAAAGTTCCTGCACCTCCGCCCACTTAAAATTCCGGCGGTTAGATTGATCAGTTTGGCTGCGACTATTAGCCAGAATGTTCATACCAAAAGCAGTAGCTACATCGCCTACCTTTTGCCCAATATTTCCAAAACCGAGTATGCCAATGGTCTTTCCTGAAAGCTCCACTAATGGGTAATCCCAAAAACACCAGTCAGCAGAAGTTGCCCACTTACCCGCTCTTACTGAGTCGCTATGTTTTTGTACATGCAGGCATAATTCTAGCAATAGTGCAAACGTCATTTGAACAACAGATGCAGTTCCGTAACCAGGTACATTTGATACAGTTATTCCTTTTGCTTTTGCTGCTTCGGTATTTACAATATTATATCCTGTAGCAAGCACACCGATAAATTTTAAAGAAGGCAAACTGTTAATCGCTTCTTCTGTTACCGGCGTTTTATTTGTAAAAACAACCTCAGCGCCCTCTGCCCGTTCTACAACTTTGTCAACAGGTGTTCTGTCATAAATAGTAACATTGCCCAACTTCTTTAATTCATCCCAGCTAAGATCTCCAGGGTTTAATGTATATCCATCTAGTATTACAATGTTCATTTTTTACTATTGTTTGTTCTTTTTTTGATTGTTATTCCAACTCCTTAAAAATATATCTCTCATCATAATCGACTTCAAATTTTTCAAGGAACTTTTTGTATTCTTCCAGGAAAGAAACCTGGCGATGGTGTTCCTCCTGGTTTTCAATATAAGTAATAACATTTGACAGATGTGATTTGCTATAGGAAAATGCGCCATATCCTTCCTGCCACTCAAACTTTTGCTTTGTAAATTTTTTTTCGTTAATCCATTTTGAAGAACTTCCTTTTATGTCCTGCATCAGCTCCGAAAGTGATTGTATAGGTCTCATTCCAATCAATACATGTACATGATCAGCCACTCCGTTAATCGCCAGCGCTTTGTGATTTTGTTGTTGAATAATGCCTGAGATGTATTTATATAATTCACCTTTCCATTCCTTTTGAATAAGGGCTGTTCTGTTTTTAACAGCAAAGATTAGTTGAATATGAATCTGAGTGTAGGTGTTTGGCATAAGCTGTTTTATTTCGGCGTAAAATATCTACCTATATATCGTCCCTGACGGGACTTAATAAATAATCATACTGTTTAGAAGCTACCGACATACGATCCCTAAGGGATCACTCAGAAATTAGGGCCGGGTACTAAAATTTCTCAATTGCTGCTTTTTCATTTCGTCCCTATCGGGACTTTATCAATCGTGAAGCTGTTAAAATACGATACCGCTATTTTGTCCCTAACGGGACTTATTGAATATTCATGCGGTTTAAAACGTTACCGAAATTTCATCTATAGCCGATTACTCCGCTCACTATGTCTTACCATGTCGCACCCAAATCTATTTGTAAAATGTCTCTTTAGAGACAAAATATCGGTAGCACTGTTGGATAACAAATACATTGTTAGTCCCGTCAGGGACGGCATGCTGCATTTTTCGAGGCGCTGCTTTTTCATTTCGTCCCTATCGGGACTTTATCAATCGTGAAACTGTTCAAATATGCTACCGCTATTTTGTCCCTAAGGGGACTTAATAAATAATGATACCGTTTAAAACGCTACCGAAATTACATCTATAACCGATTACTCCGCTTACTATGACCTACCATGTCGCACCCAAATCTATTCGTAAAATGTCTTTTTAGAGACAAAATATCGGTAGCAATAATAGATAACAAATAAATTGTTAGTCCCGTCAGGGACGGTATGCTTTTCCACCGCCAGAAATTTTTTTCACTCATTTTACTTTACCAAATCTGGCTTAATGGAATTATCTGTAACTGTTTTTTTTCTTGTCATTATGATGATGATAAGAGCAAGAGCAACAATCACAAGCACTAATATTATCAGGTAAGTATAACCTTTTGAAAAATCGTGAGACGTTGCCGTAGCATTGGCAACAAGCGTATGATAGCGGGGAATAAGCGATTTGACAACATACGCTTGCGCCAAAACGATTACACATATAAATGTCAACATGATAAAACTGTGCTTTACAGTAAATCTAAATAGCTCCGATTCTTTACCAACAAGGTGACCGGCTGCCGCAGCGACAGCTATTGATTGCGGAGAAATCATTTTGCCAACAACCCCACCCGAAACATTGGCTGCTACTGTTACCACCGGGTCTACTCCTATAGACGTCGCCGTTGCTGCCTGCAACTTCCCAAATAAAGCATTTGCAGAAGTATCAGATCCCGTTATAAATACACCCAACCAACCTAATACCGGTGCAAAAAAAGGAAACAAACTGCCCGTTGCCGCAAGTGCCTCTGCAATGGTAATGGTAATGCCAGAGTCATTGACAAGGTAGGCGAAACCTAAAACAGAAGCTATTGTGATAATGGGATATTTTAGTTGCTTTAGTGTGTTTATAAATATTCTTATAGCGTCTCTAAAACGTAGACCAATTAAAGGAACAGAAATAAGACCTGAAAGTAAAATGGCGGTGCCTGCTGCCGATAAATAATTAAGCTTAAAAATATGCGGCAGCACTTTTCCCGTTCTGTCATGGATGACATTATGCAAACCGGGAAACTCAAACTGCGTTTGCCCTTTGGCAGTAAAAAGATCTTTGATTGGTTGCATTCCCCAGGCGATAATAATGACCGTTAATAAAATAAATGGAGACCATGCTCTTACGATTTGCCCGGTAGAGTATTTGATTTCTGTATCTATCGTTGGGGCAGGTTCATTAGCAAAACGCCAAATTCGCTTCGGTTTCCATCTTCTTAAGAATAGTATTAAAGAAGCAATGGAGCCTATTCCTGCCAACACATCTGGCAGTGCGGGGCCTAAGTAATTAGAAGAAAGACATTGAATAACAGCAAAGGAAATTCCAGATACCAGTATCGCCGGTAATACTTCCATCGTTCTTTTGTAGCCTGACATAAGCAATACCAGGTAAAAAGGTAGCATCATGGATAGTATAGGCAAAGTGCGTCCCACCATTTGCGAGATAGCCATTTCAGGAATGGAGGTCACCTGCGAAGCAACGGTTATTGGTATGCCAATAGAGCCAAAGGCCACCGGCGCAGAGTTAGCAATCAGGCATATTCCTGCAGCGTACAAAGGGTTAAATCCTAAACCAACCAACATTGCTGCCGTTATTGCTACCGGTGCACCAAAGCCGGCAGTACCTTCTAAAAACGAACCGAAAGAAAACGCGATTAAAAGAGCTTGCAACCTTCTGTCCGAAGTTATAGATGCCATAAAGTGTTTTATGATCTCAAATTGTCCACTCTCCACTGTTATATTGAATAAAAAAACCGCAGTTATTATTATCCAGCATATAGGAAATAGCCCATACATAGCGCCGTTAGCGGTAGACAACAGGGCAAGGTTTACAGGCATTTTATAAACAACTATCGCAATAAAGAGAGCAATTACTATTGCAAACAGGCTTGCCTGGTAGCCTTTCATTTTCTTAATAATTAGTGCCCAAAAAATAAACACAATAGGCACTATCGCAACCAATGCAGACAGGGCGATATTATTAAGAGGATTAATGACCTGGGTCCAGTTCATAC
>JALYZZ010000139.1 GCA_030948675.1 Bacteroidota bacterium
TAAGTATGCTATCTCAGGCTTGTCTCTAGACTTTTACCGCAGAATCGGGCGGCATTACGGCAAGTTTGAGCAATGGATATTTGAACCACATGTCGCCGAGAACATTCTGCTGGACTATCTAAAACGATCCGCAACCGAGGTGCTTTACAATCACAGAATTATTTCTGCCAAAAAAGAGCAGCAGATGATTACAAACATCGTTGTTGAAAATTCATCCCACCCTTCACCTGCTACCAATAAAACAGTTAGAGCCAAAGTTTTTATTGATTGCTCTTATGAAGGGGACTTAATGGCAAAGGCCCAGGTGTCGTATACAGTAGGAAGGGAAGCGAATGCGATGTATAACGAAACATACAACGGCGTTCAGATGGAACAAACGCATCAATTTCCCGACGGTATAAATCCCTACAAAACACCTGGCGACACCTTAAGTGGATTATTGTGGGGCATAAGTGCAGAAAAGCTAGCTGCAAAAGGAACGGGTGATAAAAAGGTGCAAACCTATAACTATCGGGTGTGTCTTACTAATAAAAAGGAAAACAGTATCCCCATTACAAAGCCGGAAAATTATTACCCATTAGTGTATGAACTGCTGGTCAGGTATATTGAAAAGAAAAAGCCTGTTAATTTGAACGACAGAGTTTTGAAAATTGACATAATGCCAAATGATAAAACGGACATCAATAATAATGGCCCGTTTTCAACAGATATGATCGGAATGAATTACAACTATCCTGAGGGTAACTATATCACGAGAAAACGAATAAGCAAACAGCATGAAGATTATGTAAAAGGCTTGCTGTATTTCATTGGACATGACGAACGCGTGCCTGTGCATCTGAGAAATGAAATGTTGCAGTGGGGATATCCCAAAGATGAGTATGGCGATAATGGGCATTTTACACCGCAACTGTATGTACGTGAAGTACGCAGATTGACTGGCGCATATGTAATGACTCAAAACAATTGTGAAGGAAGGGAAGTCGTTAACGACCCAATTGGGATGGCTGCCTATACTATGGACTCGCATAATTGCGAGCGGCTGGTAGTAAACGGTATGGTAAAAAATGAGGGTGACATACAAAAGGGAGGTTTTGGCCCCTACCCCATTGCTTATCGTTCATTAACTCCTAAAGCAGGGGAATGTAAAAACCTACTGGTACCTGTTTGTTTATCTGCAAGCCATATTGCTTATGGTTCCATTCGGATGGAACCGGTTTTTATGGCGCTGGCACAATCCTCCGCAGTTGCCGCATGTGTTGCCATCAATAGCAAAAAAAGCGTGCAGGAAGTGGATATAAAAAAGGTGCAGCAGATACTGAAAGAAAACCCGCTTGCTGACGGAAGCGAGCCGGAAATATTGGTAGACAATGATGATGAAAAGCAGATAGTCAGTTATGGTAAATGGAGCCGCGACCAGTCTGCCAGCTTTGGTCCCTCCAGATTCGTTAGCCATTCTTCTGACACAAGTACCGCCTTCATACAATTTAACCCAGCTATCGCCAAAAATGGAAAGTACGCAGTGTATACTTATTATACAAAAACTGGTGATACGGCACCTGAAACAACCTTCATCATCAATGATGGAAACAGGGTGAACAAGGTTACAATTGTAAAAGATGCTGTTGTTATTTCCGGTCAAACATCTGGTTCATGGATTTCTTTAGGCACTTTTAATTTTAAGAAAGACCAAAAACCTTTTGTAAGATTGACGAGTAGTGGCACGCAAGGTGTTGTAAACGCTGATGCGGTTTTGTTAGTACCGGTAAAATAATATTTAATTAACTAGCCTGGCAATTAAAACATATGAAAAAACTATTCTTGTTAACGGTTCTCCTAGCGGCGCTTTTTTCCTTTAATAATCCTCCTAAAACCATCAGGCTTTTTAACGGAAAAAATCTTGCTGGCTGGCATGTTGATGTTCCTGCTATGGATACTGATCAATCTGTAAAAAGCCCTTTTATTATAAGAAGGGGACTGCTGGTAAGTCTTGGCACTCCTGGTGGTCACCTGATTACGGATGCGGTATATAAAAACTACAGGTTACAGGTGGAGTACCGGTTTGCGGGGGTGCCAGGCAATTGCGGTGTGTTGGTGCATGCTTCTACCCCCAGAGCTCTTTATCAGATGTTTCCAAAAGCGATAGAGTCACAAATGATGACAGAAAATGCAGGTGATTTCTGGTGTATAGAAGAAGACATATCGGTACCTGATATGGAAAAACGCCGGGGACCTAAAGCAGAATGGGGCATTAACGGAAATAAAAAACGCCGGATAATTAACCTTACAGATGGATCCGAAAAACCGATAGGGCAATGGAATACGATGGTGATAGAGTGTGTTGAAAGATCTATTAAAGTTTGGGTTAACGGAGATATGGTAAACTGTGGGTTTAACTGCACCGCCGATCATGGCCAGGTTGCTCTGCAATCAGAAGGTTCGGAAGTAGAATTCAGAAAAGTTGAATTAACCCCTATCAATAAATTAACAGGGGAAGCTTGTGAGACCGGTAAATAAAAAATGATCAAATAATTTTAGATATAATTAGCATATTTGTGATGTTACTCCACATGTATTGACTTAAACAATTCTACAAGCTATTTTTATGAGGTCATTATTATTTACATTTTTCCTTTTGTCAATTTCTTTTGCACTTTTCGCTCAAAGGAAAAACAAGCAAACTACTTATGCTTCAATAACAGGGGAATTTGGTTTATATAAAGATGAGAGTACTTTGTTTGGAGGGTCTATTCAGGCAGGCTCTAAAGTTGACAAAGCAGTAGGAGTTGGAATTGGCGTTGATGTTTTAAAGTTTAAAAAAATCAATAGTCCTTACATTCCTGCATACCTGGACTTGAGGTTTTTTTTAAATCCTGCTAAAAAAACACAAACATTTTTTATGGTGCAGCCCGGTTATGGTCTGCATGATTACAACTCAAATTTTTCATCAGGCCCCGCAACAGCCGGAGTAACAGGAAAAGGCGGCTTTTATTTTGGAGGGGGTTTTGGTTTGCAGGGAAGAAGCAAAGGATCACCGATAGTAACATTCCGCTATTGTTCTTATGCGTTTGACTATAAGTATAGCGGTAATTATT
>JALYZZ010000158.1 GCA_030948675.1 Bacteroidota bacterium
ATTTAGAAAGTCACGCTCAAATTGCGACCTTGTTGGCCGCGGTTTTATGATAGTTGCAGGAAGGTAAGCAGTATCGGTAACCAAAAGCTGAATTATGCTATATTGGTTACCTTTTAAATTAGAGGGAATGGTGACAAGCTTCGGTTTAAATCCAACACTGGTAAACTCTACCTGGTCGTTTTTAAGTACTACGATCGAAAACACACCATCATCATTTGTCATCGTGCCACGGTTGGTCCCTTTTATAACCACGCTGACAGCAGGCAGGGCTCTGAGACTGTCGGCCGTCATCACCACGCCGTACAATTGCACAACGCTGTCTTGCACACTTTCAAACTGCGCGAACAATCGAAGCGGGGAGAAGAAGACCAATAAGATGAAGTATTGTAAAATTTTGTGCATTTAGAGTATATAGTTAGCAGGCTTGGCCTATTCAATTTCCTTTTACAACCTATAATATTTTGGTTTCCGGCTTTCGTTTTTATACCATCATTGTTGTGTCACTCACTGCAGCAGTTTATTCTTTTATGAGCAATTCTACCGCAAAAACCAAAATTTTTTTTTGTTGTGCATCTTAACTTGCTGCTGTCATCGCTACAAGATTGGCTGAATTAAAAGTGGTCAGTACAAGTGTGCGACGCAATTACTGTTTCACCAAAGTTACTAAGGCTGGCAACACAAAAAGTACTTCATTACTTCTTAACAAATAGCTTTACCGGTAAAAACAAAGTACGGCAGTCAATGTTTAACTTTGCGGCTCGATAAACTTATTTAACAAAAACTTCTGTGATGACAAAGGACGATATTATAAAGGCGTTAGGCAACGTGCAGGAACCCGATTTGGGTAAAGACCTGGTGACGCTCAACATGGTGAAGGACATTGAAATAGAAGGAAATTATGTGGCTTTTACAGTGGTACTTACAACACCGGCCTGCCCGTTGAAAGACATGATAAAAAATGCATGCATCAATGCAGTAAAGATATTAGTAAACAAAGACGCAACGGTAAATGTCAAGTTCACTTCAAACACTACAAGCAAGCGAAAAGAGGGCGATGTAGTGTTGCCGAATGTTAGAAATATTATTGCGGTTATAAGCGGTAAAGGTGGTGTGGGCAAAAGCACTGTCGCTGCTAACCTTGCTCTTGCACTCAGTCAGGGAGGAGCTAAAGTGGGTTTGATGGACGCCGATATTTATGGGCCAAGTGTTCCCATTATGTTTGGTGTGCGCGGCGAAAGACCAATGATGCAGGAGGTAAATGGTAAGGGAATGATTGTACCTCTGGAACGGTATGGAATAAAGCTGTTAAGCATAGGCTTACTGGTCGACGAGAAAAACGCCGTTGTGTGGCGTGGCCCTATGGCTAGTAGCGCCATCAGGCAGTTTGTTACGGACGTAAACTGGGGCGAGCTTGATTACCTCGTTATCGATATGCCTCCGGGAACCGGCGATATACATCTCACTCTTGTTCAAACCGTACCCGTTACAGGCGTTGTCGTGGTAACCACTCCACAGGATGTTGCACTAGCAGATGCTAAAAAGGGTATCGCCATGTTTGGTCAGGCGCAAATGAAAGTGCCCATTATCGGCTTGATTGAAAACATGAGTTATTTTACTCCTGCAGAACTTCCTGAAAACCGGTATTACATTTTTGGTAAAGAAGGCGGTAAAAAACTTGCTGAAGAATATGATATTCCGTTTCTAGGTCAAATACCCCTGGTACAAAGCATACGCGAAGGAGGTGACATTGGCGTTCCGGTTATGGTAGGTGATGATGCAATAACCAAACATGCTTTTGAAGAATTTGCGGCAGCCGCAGCCAGAAGTATCAGCATGCGCAATGCGAATATGACAGCCACCCAGGTGGTAGAGATTGTAGAAGAAGTTGGGATGATCAGTAAGGTTGCAGAATAGCGGACAAGGTAATAAGTTGGCTCATTTTAAAAAAAATGAAAAATAATGAGGTTACTTCTGGCAGCCTGCTTATTATTTGCTTTGTTGTCATGCATAGCAACTAAAACAAATATGAAAGTTGCAACCTTCGATTGGCAGGCGCATAGGGGAGGGAGAGGTATTTATCCTGAAAACACTATTCCTGCCATGCTGCATGCCGTTGATCTCGGTGTTACTACTCTTGAAATGGATGCTATTATTACGAAAGACAAACAAGTGATTTTAAGCCACGATCCCTATTTCAATCACGAGATTACTACAAAACCGGATGGTATTTTTGTTGCCGAAAACGAGGAGAAAAATTTTGTGCTGTACAACATGAGCTACGATGAAATAAGTAAGTATGATGTAGGGATGAAACCCCATCCAAAGTTTCCCGGTCAGAAAAAAATGAAAGCAGTAAAGCCGCGCCTGGTTGATTTAATAGATAGCGTTGAAGCATATACACACGATAAAAAAATTCCTGCTAAGTTTTATAATATTGAAACAAAATCTAAACCTTCGACTGATCATTTCTATCATCCCGAACCTGCGGAATTTGTAGAATTACTGGTACAGGTAATAACATTTAAAAACATCGAATCGCGCACTATTATTCAATCTTTTGACGTTCGCACCCTACAATATCTTCATAAAAAATATCCGGAAATTAAAACGGCTTTACTTGTCGAAGGAGAGGGAACACTGTCAGAACAACTTGCAAGACTCGGGTTTACCCCAACTATCTATAGTCCCGAATATCACCTGGTTAACCCCGGGCTTATAAAAAATTGCCGGAAAACAGGTATGAGGATAATTCCGTGGACAGTAAATGATGTAGCCAAAATGAAGGAATTAAAAGATTGGGGAGTTGATGGAATAATTACTGATTATCCAAATCTTGCATTTTAAAAGTCAGGCATGAACAGGCAACAATTGGTATACCAAATCAAAAACAAAAAGAATTATCTATGTGTGGGATTAGATACAGACCGCGCTAAATTGCCAACGCACTTACACGATCATCCAAACGGGGTATTTGAATTTAATAAAGCAATCATTGACGCAACAAAAGATCTGTGTGTAAGCTACAAGATAAACACAGCTTTTTATGAAGCAATGGGAGTAAAAGGCTGGGAAGCGATTGAGCAAACAGTGGGCTATATTCCGTCTACGCATTTAAAAATTGCAGATGCAAAACGTGGTGATATTGGAAATACTTCTGCACAATATGCAAAAACTTTTTTTGAGGTGTATCAATTTGATGCTGTAACTGTTGCCCCGTATATGGGCGAAGATAGTGTTCGCCCTTTCCTGGATTATAACGGCAAATGGACGATTGTTTTAGGACTTACTTCAAATAAAGGCAGCCAGGATTTTCAACAATCAATAGTGCGAAGTGCAGAGGAAACTTTTGCTGAAAAACGTACTAAAGAAGACCATCACCAGCAACAATACTTGTATGAGAAGGTGATGCAAAAAATTTCGGAGTGGGGAACGCCAGAAAATTTGATGTTTGTAGTAGGTGCAACAAAGGCAGCACAATTCGAAGGAATTCGAAAAAAATTTCCTGATCACTTTTTCCTTGTTCCTGGCGTTGGTGCGCAGGGTGGTAGCCTGGGCGACGTTTCTACTGCCGCTTTAAACATTGACGCAGGTATTCTTGTAAATGTTAGTCGCGCAATTATTTATGCCGGTAAAGACGAACAGTTTGCGGAACAAGCAAGGATCATTGCAAAGCAATATTCTGATGAAATGAAACAATACCTGTAAGCTAAAGTGCCGAGAGTTTACCTAGCTAAAATCCTTCAAAATTTCATAAAACCGGTAGACATCCTCAAAAGAACAATACAGTGGCGCTGGGGCA
>JALYZZ010000164.1 GCA_030948675.1 Bacteroidota bacterium
ACAATCAATAGCTTCATTATAGAAATTAAAAAAGCAGCTTCATCAAATAAAGCTGCTTAAATTCTTTAACTATAACAAATTCTACTTATGTATTTCGCTTGTAAAATGAAACTCAATATCAGGATTGTTTTGCATTTCAGTATTTAAAAACCACTCGCTGTTAGCAAGATAAACCATATTGCCATCTTTGTCTTCTCCTGTATTTGCCAGTTTAAAACGCGCAAAATCTTCCAGTTTTTGCACATGTTTCGAAGTAAGCCAGCTGGCTTTGTAATCGGGAAGATGATTAAATTGAACAGAGGCGCCATACTCGTGCAGCAACCTGTATTGTATCACTTCAAACTGCAGCTCACCCACACAACCAATAATTTTTTTTGTACCCCCAAATTGAGTGAATAACTGAGCGACGCCCTCATCCGTTAATTGAATCAATCCCTTTTCCAGTTGTTTGGTCTTCATAGGATCTTTGTTCACCACTTCTTTAAAAATCTCTGGTGAAAACGTGGGAATACCAGTAAAGTAGAAATCTTCACCCTCTGTTAGGGTATCGCCGATTTTAAAGTTTCCTGTATCAAACAAGCCAACAACATCACCGGGAAATGCTTCGTCGACCACTTCCTTGTCTCTTGCTAAAAAACTATATGGGTTACTGAAACGAACGTCTTTGTCAATGCGAACATGGTGGAAGTATTTGTTGCGCTCAAACTTACCACTGCATACACGTAGGAAGGCAATTCTATCGCGGTGCTTAGGATCGAGGTTTGCGTGAATTTTAAATATGAACCCGCTAAATTTTGGTTCAGCAACACTTACTGCCCGTGCATTGGTTTGCCTGTCACGCGGCGTAGGCGCAATACGAATGAACGTGTCTAACAGCTCCTTGACACCAAAATTATTTACCGCACTACCAAAAAAAACAGGAGCAATTTTTCCTGACAGGTATTCTGCTGCTTTTAGTTCTCCATACACGCCGTCTATCAACTCTACGTCTTCACGCAAAGTTTCTGCATCCCTCGCTCCTACTTTTTCGTCAAGTATCTTATCAGTAAGGTCTTTAATTTCAACTGTGTTTTCATCGCCACCTTTTGTGCTTGCTGCAAACAACACCAGGCTCTTATCGTGCAGGTTGTATACACCTTTAAAATCCTTGCCCTGGTTAATGGGCCACGTCATCGGATGCAGGGAAATCTTTAATTCATTTTCGATCTCTTCCAACAAGTCAAAACGGTTCTTGCCGTCGCGATCCATTTTATTAATAAAAACAATAACAGGGGTATCGCGCATACGGCACACTTCCATTAGCCGTCGTGTTTGCTCCTCAACTCCATTTACGCTATCAACTACCAACACCACGCTGTCAACAGCGGTTAATGTTCGGTAAGTATCTTCCGCAAAGTCTTTGTGCCCTGGTGTATCTAAAAGATTAATCAGCATGTCTTTGTACTTAAAGCTCATTACTGAGGTTGCTACAGAAATTCCTCTCTGCCGCTCAATTTCCATAAAGTCGCTCGTAGCGTGTTTCTTTATTTTATTACTTTTTACGGCTCCCGCGGTTTGTATAGCTCCGCCAAACAACAAAAACTTCTCGGTCAGTGTCGTTTTTCCAGCATCTGGGTGACTAATGATGGCAAACGTCTTACGGCGGTTTATTTCTTTTTCGTATTTCATGTATGGGGTAGAAGGTTAAAGGCTTTAGGTATAAGGTATGTGCTGTCGTACACATAGGCCTTAGCCATATTCCTTTTCAGCGTGCAAAGGTAACGTATGGAAAAATATAACCAGAATTGATATGCAGAAGGAGTTGTGGTTGTTACGTTAAAAGCAACCGCATGCTCAATAGCGGAAGCTCATGCGCTAATTGGCCTTTTTATACAGTAAAAAATGTTGAATTGGCATAAATTCACCGTCGTAGTCCAACTTAAAACCATTAGCTCCCAACTCCTTGTTTAACTGCGCAACCGTTGTTTTATGAAGAGGTCTAATAGCCACATCGGAGTCTTCTCCCTTGTACTCTATCAGCAGTATTTTACCATCTTTCTTTAAGGATTTTCTGATTGCCTGCAGCATTTCTACCGGGTACTCAAACTCGTGGTATACATCTACCATAATTGCCAGGTCTATGGCATTCTCAGGAAGGTTAGGTGTTTTTTTACCACCTTTTACTACCTCTACATTGGTAATATTTAAATTTTTCTTTCTGTCGTTAATTGCTTTAATCATCTCATCCTGTATTTCTACCGCGTACACTTTTCCGTTCGGAACTTTGGGGGCAAGCTTAAATGTATAGTAACCTGTGCCCGCACCTATATCGGCAACCACCCCTGTTGAGGGCAATGTTATTTTATCTATTGCCAACTGCGTGTTCTCTTCCTTCGGTCGGCTATTTCTATCGAGCCAGGAAGCATTTGATGCGCCCATAACGTATGCGATCTCCCTACCTAAATAAAACTTACCTGTTCCCCCAGAAGATGCCGGGCCGAAGCGATACAAAGAGTCACTGGTTGAATTTTGCGCTCTTGCTTCCGGGGCAGAAATACAAGCGGCACAACAAATCAGCATGCAAATGATAACCGATGTAAATATGCTTTTCATATAAATAATTATAAAGGAATTGTATGAATTGAATTTTTAAAACGGTTATTCAGCCACTCGTTAACGTCACCGCCACTAACAACACAAAAAGTAATAGTTAACACAAACACAGCCATAAGTTATTGCAAAACAGGTTGCAATACGCTCCAGACATTTTGCGCTACTATCCGCGCGCCCGCTGCAGTCGGATGTATACCATCTTGCTGGTTCAATTCCCGGATGCCTCCTACATTTTGTAAAAGAAAAGGAACCAACACAATATCATTCTCTTTTGCCAGTTCAGGAAACAGTTTCTTAAATCTAAGCGAATACTGTTCACCCATACTCGGTGGTATCTGCATGCCTGCCAACACCAATTTTGCCTGTGGATATTTCTTTTTTACTCTGTCAATAATCACCTGCAAATTTCTTTTGGTTCCATCAACAGGCAATCCCCGCAAACCATCGTTGGCGCCGAGTTCCAGCACAAAGACATCGACCGGCTGTTTTAAGATCCAATCTATGCGGGCATCACCACCGGCCGTTGTTTCTCCACTAACTCCGGCGTTTACACACTTGTAATGGAGATGCATCGAATCGATTTTTTTTTGTATTAAGGAAGGAAAAGCTTCAGAAGGGTCCAGGCCGTATCCGGCAGTTATACTATTACCAAAAAAAAGGATCGTCTTTTGGTGTTCATTGATCTTATCCGAAGTTTGCTTGCTTACATATTGTTCGTCCGTTTTAGACTTTTGTGAAGCTTCGCTACAGGCTGATAGTAGCGTGAGTAGAAAAAATATTCCTGTAAACATATAAGCCTTAATCGCAACCCGTTTTTGAAGCATAGATCTTTTAAGTTTTATGAAGAATTAAAGCAGCGTTAGCACCGGCTGGTCCGCGATCTCCGCTCATTCGTACTACCAACCTTATTCAATTTACACTAATAAATCTATCTAACATTTAGTTATGTACTTGTTACTAAATTAGCTTACCAGGTGCTTTTCTAAAACATTTCTTAATACTGCCCAAACATTCTCAGCAACCAGCTTTTGTCCCTGCGCAGATGGGTGTGCACCATCGGGCAAGTTAAGTGATCTCACACCCGCAACCCGGTGCAGCAGAAAGGGAATAAGATACATGCTATTTTTATTGGCAAGAGCGGGAAACATCTCTCGGAAATCTTCCGCATATTTCTGTCCGAGCCATGGTGGTACTTGCATACCCGCCAACACCATTTGTGCTTTCGGATGTGTAGCTTTTACCCTATCAATAATCAATTGAAGATTTTTTCTTGTGTCAGCTACAGGTATTCCACGCAGACCATCGTTGATTCCAAGTTCTAACACAAAAATATCAATTGCATCTTTTACAAACCCGTTAATCCGGTATGTGCCACCAAAAGTAGTTTCTCCGCTAACACCTGCGTTGATGGTTTTGTATAATAGTCCGGCTAAATTGATTTTTTGTTGAATAATTGCGGGGAACGATTCGTAGGGTCGAAGACCATACCCCGCGGTAAGGCTGTCGCCAAAAAATAAAATTGTTTTAGGTATATGCGTTGCAATACCTGTTTCATTTTTAAAATTTCTTGTCTCATCCGGTGGAAAAGAATTCATCATAAATTTCGTTACTTTTTAAATCAACCTTTTGTCTGCATTTCAGGGTTTTTTTGGGTTTTTTTGGTTGTCTGTTCACTTTATTGAACAGACAACCATTTTGTTTGTATAAGTACAGGAATTTCTGGCGAGAAGCCTGAAATTTAATAGTAGTTATCGTGCAAATGTGGTAGGCAAATTAGTACAACACAATCTGATGTTTCCCGATATTCTATTGTAAACTGCGCGTTGAAACAACTACTTTTAATTTCTGCGAAAAAGCTAAACTCATTCCGGTGCCAATCCTTAACATACAAAACGTAAGCAAAACATATCAAAGCACAGGCCGTACACTTACCGTGCTTGACAACATTAACTTTTCGGTCGAAGCCGGCACCACCATGTCTATTGTTGGGCCTTCGGGTAGTGGCAAAACTACTTTACTTGGTTTATGTGCCGGCCTTGATCGATCAAGCAGCGGCAGTATTGAGCTGCAAAACATACAGCTCGACCATTTGAGCGAGGACCAGCGTGCGCAGGTGAGAAACAAGTATGTTGGCTTCATCTTTCAAAACTTTCAATTGATGCCTACCCTAACTGCACTGGAGAATGTAATGGTGCCAATGGAGCTGAGAGGTGAGAAAAAAATAAAACCTATAGCAATGGATCTTCTTGACAAAGTAGGCCTCGTTGACCGCGCCAATCACTATCCGGCACAGCTAAGTGGAGGTGAGCAACAGAGAGTATCTCTTGCCCGTGCCTTCTCTAACAAACCTCAAATTTTGTTTGCTGATGAGCCGACTGGCAGCCTTGACGCTGAAACCAGCGAAAAGATTATTGAACTAATTTTTGGTCTGAATAAAGAAGCGGGTACCACCCTGGTGCTGGTAACACATGACAACGACCTGGCTGAAAAAACACAGCGAATTATAAGGATTAAAGGAGGCAAAATTGTTGACGACACACAAACAAAAGCCTGGCAATAACTTAAAGAAGCTTACCTGCCTGACAAACTGAAAAGAGCGACAAGAAATACAATGACTAATTACAAAACGGAGGATGGAAAAAGTGCTTTTGCCACTGGCACTCGCTGGCTTTTTTTAATGGCATGGCGCGATAGCAGGCGCAACCGTTCAAGACTATTATTGTTTGTTTCTTCTATCATTCTGGGCATTGCAGCACTGGTGGCCATCTATTCTTTAGGCGACAATTTAAGAGCCGATATAGATATCCAGGCAGCAGGTTTAATAGGTGCCGATCTGGAAATATCAACCAATAAACCGGTTGAACCTGCAATGAAGAAGCTGCTCGACTCGCTGGGTGACAGAAAATCTGAAGAGCGGTCTTTTGCTTCTATGATCTATTTTCCTAAAACGCAGGGAATAAGGCTGGTACAGATAAAAGCACTAAAAGGAGATTTTCCTTATTATGGTTCGTTGGAAACAACACCGTCTGACGCGGGAAAAACTTTTAGAAATACCCGGTCTGCATTGGTAGACAAAACACTGATGCTGCAGTACAACGCAAAGGTTGGTGACAGTGTAAAGATTGGACAGCTTTCTTTTGTAATAGGAGGCGTTTTATTAAAGGCGCCGGGACAAACAGGCATTTCAGCATCAGTTGCTCCCACGGTATATATTCCGCTTACTTATCTTGAACAAACTGGTCTTTCCCGCAAGGGCAGCCGCATCAATTATAGGTTTTATTACAAATACGACAAGCAAATAAACATTCACAATCTTGTCTCAACACTTGAACCTACACTTGATAAAGAAGGTTTTAATTATAACACGGTCGAAAATCAAAAAGAAAGCTCCGGCCGTTCCTTCAGTGATCTTACAAAATTTCTGTCGCTTGTTGGCTTTATTGCATTGCTGCTTGGGTGTATAGGCGTTGCAAGCGCTATTCACATTTATATCAAAGAAAAAGTCGGTTCTATTGCCATACTTCGATGCCTTGGCGCAAAGGCTTCACAAGCATTTTTGATATACCTGATTCAAATTATTGGGATAGGTTTTGCCGGCTCTCTTATCGGCGCTCTCCTGGGAACAATCATTCAGCAATTTCTTCCGGTTGTACTAAAAGATATTATTCCCGTAGACATTACAACTTCCATTTCATGGACTGCCATTGCACAGGGAATTGTGTTGGGTGTGTCTATCTCGCTGCTGTTTGCATTATTGCCGCTTGTTTCATTGCGAAAGATCTCGCCACTCAATACGTTGCGTATTTCATTTACTGAAAAAATGGCAAAAGGCGATAAAGCCAAATGGATTGTTTACGTACTAATATTGCTGTTCATCTTCTTTTTTACACGTCAGCAACTACACAATTGGAGAGAAACATTTTTCTTCACAGCAGGAATATTAATGGCTTTTGGCGTACTCACCGCTATAGCGAGGCTAACAATGTGGTTTGTAAGAAAGTTTTTCCCTTCCTCGTGGAGCTATTTATGGCGCCAGGGATTAGCGAATCTATTCAGGCCAAACAACCAAACTATTATTCTGATTGTGTCGATAGGCCTGGGCACTTTTTTCATCTGCACACTATTTTCAATTCAATCTATTTTACTAAGACGTATTACATTATCGTCGGGTGGCAACCAGCCTAACATGGTCTTGTTTGATATTCAAAGTACACAAAAAGACGGGGTAGCAGCACTTGCCACACAATACCAGATGCCCGTACTGCAACAGGTACCTGTAGTAAATATGCGTCTCGAATCTATCAATGGTAGAAGTGTTGAAACAAATACTAAAAACGACAGCAGTGCGCGGCGCGATGCATTTACCAGAGAATACAGGGTTACCTATAGAAACGCATTAACAACATCAGAAAAGATCACCCAGGGTGTATGGCATGGAAGGGTTGAGGGCGCCTCACAAACTGTTTACATTTCGGTAGAGGAAGGATGGGCCAGGCGGCAAAGGCTAAAGCTTGGCGACACAATGGTTTTTAATGTACAAGGCGCAATGCTGACAACGATTGTAGGAAGTTTTCGCGATGTAGACTGGGGCCGTGTACAAACCAATTTCCTGGTTGTTTTTCCAACAGGTGTACTTGAAGATGCACCGCAGTTTAATGTGTTGCTTACCCATGCCACGTCTGATGAAGCCTCCGCCCGGTTTCAGCAGGCAATGGTGCAAAAATTTCCGAATGTATCCATTATAGACCTTGCATTGGTAGTAAAGACCCTTGACAATATTTTCGAAAAGATAGGTTTCGTTATACGCTTTATGGCTGCCTTTAGCATCATTACAGGCCTGGTAGTGCTTATTGCATCGGTACTGATCAGCAAGTACCAGCGAATACAGGAAAGTGTTTTGTTAAGAACATTAGGTGCCAGCCAAAAACAGATTTTAACCATCACTGCTTTAGAGTATTTCTTCCTCGGTTCACTGGCATCTTTAACCGGTATTGTGTTATCCGTTTTTGCTGCGTGGGCACTGGCTACCTACACTTTTAAAACCGTTTTCAGTGTTAGCCCGCTTCCGCTTGTTATTGTGTTTGCCGGCATTTGTTTGCTTACTGTGGCTATCGGGTTAATCAATATTCGCGGAGTATTAAGCAGAAGCCCACTTGAAGTTTTGAGGGGCGAAGGATAAATACTTTTTTATCAATCATCCGGTTTAAAAGTTATCTATCTTGGTCGCAGGCAGTATCAAAATAAAGCTGCATCGTTGCCACGCTCGGTTCAACAGCAACAGTTCTCGCAGCTTTTTCATAAACGGGAAAATTAGAACATTGTGTTGTGCAACCGGCTATGAATAGCATTTTTGTGCAGTACAGGTAAAGCCAATTGGGTGATGCGTAAAATGCAGCACTGACATTTTAGCGCCGCCATGGCTTGTAGCCTTATCACTGGTAATCCACTCACCTTTAAAATGCATTTTATCTCCCTTGTTCATTCCATTGTTAATAGGCTGGCTTAAA
>JALYZZ010000167.1 GCA_030948675.1 Bacteroidota bacterium
AGAGAGTACTCCGCCAAAACCATTTCGAAGATATTTTTTACCTAGTTCATGGTACTTGTCGCCCTTTAAACCCGGATACTTTACCCCTTCGACCTGCGGATGGGCCTGTAGCCACTCTGCCAGCTCCATTGTGTTGTCAACGGTTCGTTGTACCCGAAGGCTCAGCGTTTCTAGTCCCTGCAAAAACTGGAATGAATTGAAAGGACTCATCGACGGCCCTAAGCTACGTAAGCCGGTTACCCTTGCTCTTATGGCAAAAGCAATATTTCCGAAAGGACTGTCGGCGCCAAATATTTCCCAAAACTTTAAATTATGGTAGGCTTCATCAGGTTCAGTGAAATAGCCGAACTTACCATTACCCCAGTTAAAATTTCCTGCGTCTACAATTACGCCACCAATGCTGGTACCGTGTCCGCCAATCCATTTAGTAGCCGCCTCTACTAACACGTTTGCGCCAAACTCTATCGGCCGGCATAGGTAGCCACAGGCACCGAAAGTATTGTCGACGATCAGCGGTATCTGGTGTTTTTGAGCAATCTCTGCAAGCCGTTCAAAATCAGGAATACTGAAACCAGGATTACCAATTGTTTCAACATACAAGCCCCTTGTTCTATCATTGATTTTCGCTTCGAAATCTGCAGGATTATCGAGGTCTGCAAATCTTACCTCGAAGCCTAAACGCTTAAACGTTACTTTAAACTGATTGTATGTACCACCATATAAGTAGGATGATGACACGATATTGTCCCCTTGCTGAAGAATATTTTGCAATGCGATAAACTGCGACGACTGGCCTGATGCAGTGGCAAGCGCGGCAACCCCACCTTCAAGTGCTGCCACCCGTTTTTCGAAAACATCTGTTGTCGGATTCATGATACGCGTATAGATGTTTCCAAATTCTCTTAGTCCAAACAAATTGGCTGCATGCTCTGCACTATCAAATACAAAGGAAGTGGTTTGATAAATAGGAACTGCCCGTGATTTGGTAACGGGGTCAGGGACCTGGCCCGCATGAACCTGCAATGTTTCGAAACGCAAATTTTGTTGTGACATAAGTGTGTTGTTTAAGACGGATTAAAAAAACAGGTGTTAACGTGTATGTGATTGGAATGCCTATAAATGTATATGAATTAGAAAAAAGAACAAAGCAACTTCTTTTAATAGATACAATGAAAAACACATTTTTAAGAGGTAGCGGTTTGGTTCTTTGGCATGTACCGGTCAGGCCAGTGAGAAAAAAAGCCTTTATACGAAAGATAATTTTGCCAGAGTTGGCGCGATTGATATTGTAAGCTTATAAAATCATCGGTCGACAGTTTTCCATGAAAAGCTGCTACTCTCTTATCGATGCATTTCCACTTGTTTTCCGGTATAACGGGAAAAATGTTCCATTCTATTTTGTCCTCTAACGGCAAATTATTGTTTGATGTAATGATGACTGGTATTTTGCCAGACGCCATTGTCTCAAACAACCTTACGGAAAAGTTTCCTGCACCGCGATAGCAAATGATGTAGTCTGCTTCACCCATGTTTTTAAAGAAAATCTTGCTTGTTTCTTTTTTCTCGATCTCCGAAGTACTGCCTGCTCTGTATTTTGTGTGCCTTATAAATCTTGTGTCCACAAGATCTGATTTTTCTAACCTGTCCAACATCATAGACCGCATATAAGTGCTGCTATACCATGCTTCGACATCGAATGGATATTTTCCAAGTAATTTGTCAATTCTCGTTTTTAGGCCTCGCGCAATATCAGCAGCTACCTTTCCTAAACCCGCCTTTCCTTGTCCGCAGAAACCAATGAGCGGCTTGTCTGGTTTTGTTGTTTTAATTGAAATTTGTCCATTGAAAAAATCAGGCAAAGGATCTTTTATAAAGACCGGAACAGAAAACTGGTTTCCTCTATTTTTAGACTTATAGCCCCCCTGCCTATACAGATGAAAGCTGCGCAGCTGAGGAGTGATGCCTGGATCTCCTTTTACCCAGCAAACGAAGGGCTTATGGTGACGAATCGCATCCTCGTTCATTGTCTTTAAAACATCCAGTTTTTTTTTCTTGTAGTAATATCCTAATTCATACATCAATAACACCGCATCGCAGTCAGCAATCGTTTCAACAATTTTGACCTTATTTACATAATCCCCGTACTTTTCAAACCAATCTTCTTGATATTGATGATCGTCTAGAAAAGGGTACACAGGTGGCGCACAATAAGGCTTTTCATAGTTACCACACCAATCAGGAATATAGATCCGGCAGGGAATGTTGGCAGCAGCAAACGAGTTATTCATTGTCGTCCTCTTCTTTGTTCATCGCTTCGACCGTTAGTACCTTGTGCATCACCAAAGTTTTATCATGTTCTTCAAGAGTTGACCATCCGACACCGGTGTACGCTTTGATCGCCCTACCATTGTCTTTTTTTACAGACAGTACCATTTCATCTTGTTGAAGCGCCCGGGCTCTTACTTCAAATTCGCCCATCAGTTGTTGGACTAAACCCTGCCCCCTGAATGCCGGCAGTACGCCGATAACCACCAGTCCGATATGTTGCTTAAAGGGCTTTGATACATAAACGGGTTTAAAAGGCTTGGCTTTACCCGTAATTCTTCTTTTTATATTCATCCATAAGAATGCATAGTTTACCCGCACTTCAGGATGCAACAACAAAAAAGGGTTTTTAATTATTCCGGCTATTGCCTGCTTGAATGCATGTTGCAACATTCCGCTGCTGCTGCCGTCACCAGGCTTTAACGGCATAAATCCTCCGCAATATCCAACTACCATTTCACCCTGAGCCAGGTGAAAAAGAAAACGATTGGGACTGTCAAGAAACCATTCAAACGTTTTTTCAACATATTGTGTACCCAGTTTGGTAGCAAGTGATTGTGGAAAGCATGCGATGTGACAAGCAGCAATATCAGGCAAATTCTGTATCTGAGCGTTTTTTATGATAAACATGTTGACGCGGTTGATAAATAATAGTTGGCGTGGCAACCACCAGCATTATAACCAATGGTTGCAGAGATATTTTTAATCCGTTATGTACAATAAGCAGGCAAAAAAGAGCAAAAAAGTACATGGCATATTGTTTCTGCGGTTCCTTTCTTTTTCTGATCTCAAGAAATAAGAAAACATAAAAACCCCAGTAGAAGAAGATACCAATAATGCCATGTTCGGCTGCTGCCCTTACAAATTCGTTGTGCGCACCGGACTCTTCAGGATATAGTTTCTCCCTCACAATTGTAGTATTGTAATTTCCGGTCCCTACCCCGAACAACAGGTGTTCGGAAAAAATTTTAAATCCAATATTTACCAGTACATCCCTGTTACTGGTTCCTTCCTGCTGGTAACGGGCTACAATTTTTCCGCCCGTTTGGTTAACGACATATAGGTAAATGAAAATAGCAATCGGAATAAAAATGAGAAACCGCGCATAACTAGCAAGCTTATTACGATTGTAGAAAAAAAACAAAGCGATGACAGCTCCCAGAAAATAAAGACCTCCGCGCGAAAAGGTTAGTACCATAACCGTTAACACCACAGACAACAAAATAATGTTTAGTGTACGATCCTTTAAATCCTGCGGGTTCATGATGGCAAGAAAAAATAAGATACAGCCAAAACCAAGATAACCGCTAAGCTGCACCGGAGCCAAACCATTGCTGGAATCGGAGTTGGAGTACAAACCGTAATTAATTTTACCGGTAAGGTGGGCAGCAAAAACAACCCCCGCTAATATAACTGCAGCCAACTTTGCATTCGCTAACAGCTTATTAATCAGCACAGGCGACAATACATGATACGAAGCCCAAACCACTGCAAACAACAGCGCAAATGACTGTGTAAGAATTTGCCGGCCGATGGCAGCTTTATCAGGATAAATATTATTTGCAATCTCTAAAAAAGTAAAAATAACCAGGAAGATCCATGCGTTTGAATGGGGTTTTTTTAGTCGTGGTACCGTAAAAAAAAGGGTTAGAAAACAAAAAATGTACAGATACGGCATTGCCAGGTACGGAAACCATCGTGCAAATCCTCTTACATATACCTCGGTATAGATGGCAAAAGGCACCCAGGTAAAAAAGCCGTTTAGATTTCCTTTTAACGATTGAACGGCGCAAATGACAGCAAATAATATTTGAAAACCTACTACCACAGGCACCGGTATTATTTTTAAACCGATTAATATTCCAAATACAAATGCTGCAATGTACCGGGCAATTAAGCTTTCAGAATCGATAACTAGTCTACGGA
Organism: Bacteroidota bacterium; assembly: GCA_030948675.1. Lineage (GTDB taxonomy): Bacteria > Bacteroidota > Bacteroidia > Chitinophagales > Chitinophagaceae > Segetibacter. The sequence goes on from JALYZZ010000167.1 coordinate 4,252, forward strand.
TTGCCAAAATAGTTTCTTACAGTTTTATAGTAATCTTTTGCCCATTGTTCTAACGTTTGTGCTTTTGCAAACATTCTTCCGTTTACAATCATCGCCGGCAGTTCGGGTATTTTTGTTCTAATTCTTACTAGTGTTTCCGCCAAATTTTTTTCATCCAAAGCATCGAACAAAAAACCCCTCTCCTCTTCGCCGGTCATAGAGTGCGCCATACTAATATTATTAATTACCGGAACAACACCATGAAAGAAAGCCTCTACCGGCACTTTTCCAAATCCTTCTGAAAATGGTGCCTGTACGGCAAAATCATGTTCACGGTATAGTTGCCTTAATTCTGAATCGTTTTTCTTGCCAGCCAGTTTTATCTCTTGCTGCAGTCCACCTGATTCAATCATTGCTTCCAACTCAACTCTCACCGGCCCGTCACCGACAATTGTAAGCGAAAATGGAAATCCTTGCTTCTTTAGCAACAAGCACGATTTCACTATTCCCGTTTGGTTTTTATAGTCAATCAATTTTCCAATCGTTATCAGCCTAAAAACAGGTAGGCCCTCCTTTTTTATTCGTTCTATTCTTTGTTGCACCTGCATTGTCTCTTCCTGCCAGTTTCTTGCGTTGTAAGAGGGACTAATGCCAGGCAACATCCTTTTATTACCCGAAGCGTTTAGGGAGTACACCCACACAGGTCCTCTAAAAACATTTCTAAGCAACCATCGTTGAAAACGATAAGTAAAAGGCTCTGAAGCATAATTGTTCCAGGTGCCCGTATAGGTCGCAAAAGCTTTTTTTCTCTTTAAAGCAAAATAAAAAAAAGCCGGTACGTTTAGATTATTTGGAAATCGCTGGTACACGATGTCGCTAAATGCATCAATTTTTTTATAGGCTTTCCACCACGGTGAAATTGCAATTACCATTCTAAGTTTCGCCTTCAACGAATCTCCACCTACAACGGGAACAGGAGTGAAATGAATATTTTTATCCGTATAAACAGACAAAACTTTTGAAGGATTGTATTCATCAAAAGGGCAACAAATCAGCGTTTCAGTATAGTAAGAACAAAGTGACTGGAACTGCTTTAGCAAAATATGATTTTCAGTTCCAATACTTCCATCCGGCGTTTTATAATGAATACAGTCAGAAATAATTCCCAATCTCATTTATCTGTTACATATTAATTGCAGCAACATATTCCTTAACGATAATTTTCCAATCATGTTGCCTTGCCCATGCTTTTGCATTATTTGAGAAGCGGATGTAATCATGGCAAATCAATTTTACAGCCTCTGCTATTTCTTTTGGGCAATTCGGGTCAACCAACAAGCCGGTTTGCCCATGTACAATTGCCTCCGCTATGCCTGAGTTTTTGCTTCCAATCGCAGGTACGCCAAAGGCGTTGGCTTCTAGAACCGCGATTCCAAAACCTTCAAAATCACCCTCACTTGTATGGTTGCTTAGCATTAGTTTAATCGACGCCGACCGTAACTTTTGCAACAAATCGTCGCGGCTGACAGCACCATAAGAGGTCACTTTATGTTCAACCCCTAACGTTTTTGCGCTTGCTTGTATGCTTTCTTTATTAGTTGGTTTTCCAACAATGTGGTATTGAACACCAGGATAGAGTTGCGCAATGGTCGGCAGCGCATTAATTACATTCAGCTGACCTTTTCGCTCAGTTACGTTTCCAACTGTTATTAAAGCCGGTTCACCACCAAGCTTTGAAGATGAAGCAGTAATACTAAACTCGCCACCACTTATACCATTGTGAATAGTAAACTGATGAATGCGGGCAGGTAAAGAACGGGGTAAAAAACTTCTGGTATAATCAGACACAGCAATTACCTTATCAAATTTGCCGAGCGAATAAGTGGTAGCCTTTTTCGGAGTAGCAGATTTTAAATCAAGTTCAGTGCCATGCACAACAGCAATCAACTCCTTGCCTGGATATCTTGCTTTAATGAGCGTTGCTATCCACAAAGAAAATTTACCTGAACAAATAATTTTATCAGCCTTTGCAGCTACACACAGCGCTGTTGCAATACGATGCAAATAGGTGCTGGCAACCAACCGCTTTCTTCTGATCCAATGTATTTTAAAAGGTTCTTCTGCGGCAAACTTTTTTAAATCCTGGTTTTCTACAGCAATTGTATCTGCTACAACTGATACCTTGTAACCTTCCATAGCCAGCGCCCTGGCAAGATGGTAAGCATGGTTACCAATGCCACCGACATTTGGAGGAAACTCCGAAGCAATGATTAAAAGCCTATTATAAACAGGAGGCACGTAAAGATTTGAAGACTTCTTGTTGTTTCGATCCGCAGATGAAAGGGGGACATTTGTTGCGACGCTCCAATCATCTGATGTCTTTTCAATGTGGCTTTTTGCAGTGTTTTGCACCTGGCGTTATAACCCAGTTTGTACTGGTTGCAGGTCACTTTTCTTTGGTACCAGGGTCATAACTAATGGTTCTGCTTCAACGCCTCTTCAGTAGTACAAGGCAATAGCTCTATACCATTATCTTTCTGTAGCATTCTGTTTGCTATTCTTCTTGCTCTTAAGAATTGAATCAACAATACAGGGGATTTAATTATTGTTAGCCCGATACTTAATGCCAGCATTTTATTACTGCCTTTGTTTTTGTATGAAACATTCGAGAGCATGATCCCTAAAACAATTACGTTTCTATATAACTGCTTTGGGTAGTACTTTTTATAAAGAAATACCACACTTGGTATCGGCTTGGGAGCAAACCATTTTTTAGGCCTGAACCCATCCCAGCTACCCATTTCGCGCAAACCTCCGTCGGCCACTTTCAGGTGGATGCGGGCGGCGTAGGGGTTTGAGATGGATCGATAACCATTCAGATACGCCCTTGCACCAAATTCACCGTCGCCCATGCGCTGTTTGTTATATTGTTCATCAAACAAACCTATCGTTGTAAATAATTTTCTTTTCACCATTGCATTGCCGCTATCAAACTGATCTGCCCATCTGAAGTAGCTGTAATTAGCCGGAATTTTTCTTCCCACCTTTGCCAATGAAACACCAGCAGAGATATCGCAATTGAAATAATCCAGGCACTTCATATGCTGCCTTATCCAGTCAGGCTCTACCCTGGAGTCATCGTCGAAAAAGAGGAGATAATCTGCTTTGGTCACTTTCACTGCATTGTTTCTGGCCGTCCATAACAAGCGCTCCTTTTGGTAAATTACCTTCATCTTCACCGTAAAACTTTCATAAAAAGCTTCGTTATAAGGAGCCGATTGGTCTACTACAATCACCTCAAAATGTTGGTAATCCTGCTTTTCGAGATCCTCCAATACATCTTTCAGGTACACATACCGGTTTAAGGTTGGGATGATCACTGCCACCAGCGGCGCTGCATTTACAAGTTTCGACTCATAGCCATCATATTGTGAGCGGTCAATAGTATTGATATAAGGATTGATACGTTTTTTTGATGATGCTTTTAAAAAAGCCGATAACTCATTAACAGGATTGTGAAGACTTATGAGGCGCCGCAGCAGAGCATACGTAGCCCACGGTTTGCCCCAATACTTGTAGAGAAAAGTGTATTCATCTTTTAGAGATGGCGTAGCCATTTTATCAACCTGTTCTTTAGCAGCCGGGGTACACCACCCCAGGTGTCCTTTGTTCCAGGCCTGGTAACCTACGTCAGCCTGTCTGGCAGTTTCCGTTTCAAAAGATAAATCTTCTTCTACCACTAATTCACCTGGTAAAGTGAGGTATTGAGGATGATAATAGCACGATGAAAAAGAAATATTTTTCGAAGGATGAATGTTGAAAAGCCAGCCTGGCTGGGTATATTTTATAAATGTGAATTGCATTTGTAGTTGCCGGTTGTGCTACCCTTTTACATATTTATATTATTAAGGTTGGTAACAATAGCACTTCGGCAATTGATTATAATTGGCAGCGCATAAGCAATACTTACAAGGATCAAACCCTCTGTTGGTGCACGATGCCTCGAACTGCCTACCTCGGCAGCTATTGACACAAAATAGTTGCTGAAAACGATAATGCTGGCAAGTAGAAAAGGATACAGATGCGCACTATTTATTTTCTTTCTAAAAAGCCACGCACATGCCAGTACCATCGCTGTTAGCAGGAAGGACAGATACACATAAAAAAACTGAATTGCCGAGTACAAGATTTTTTTAATGCCGTGTCCTTTTTCAGAAATCGCGTTTGGGAAAGTAAAATCAACCATGCATCTTCCTACTGCAGTTAAATAATGGAGCGGGTGAGACTTAATTAACTCCACATTGTTTTCCAACATGTACCGCGATACATCCACATAACTTAAACGGAGACTATCCTGCAATAAATGCGGTAGAGACCAAACAAACATAGTACCGGTATGAGAAGCTTTACTTACCAAGTTCTCATTTCTTTGACGCACCATTAAAGGTCTCATTTTTGTATCGGGCCAGTCATCAATGAAAAGGGCAGTTTTCGTAGTAAGATGCCATCCTGTAGCCGGAGTAATACCGAAATAGCTAAACCGCTCTTTATTAAAAAGCGAAAAGACAATCAACGGAATGGCAAAAACACCCAGAAACAGCATGGACTTTAATTTCTGCTTTTCAGTAAAAAAGATAAAAGGCGTGATCAGTAATCCTGTTAATTGAAATGATGGGCGTGTGAGTGTTAGGATTGCGGCAAGCACTCCTAACAGCAGAAATTTATACTTGCCTTTGAAAAAAATATAAGTGGCAAAAAAAATGTTGACGAATGCAAAACAAACAGATTCAGTCATTGCCTGATATACCATTTGTACCAGCATCGGCGACACAAGTACGAGCGTAATTAAGAACACGATATTTTTTTGAACGCCTGATTGTAGCATGGCTGCAACAACTAGAAAC
>JALYZZ010000197.1 GCA_030948675.1 Bacteroidota bacterium
CTTTCGTTTTATTTTCTTGTTGTCGCCGTATTATATACCTACATCGGGGTAAGTTATGTGGTTTGTAGGTTTTTAAGTTATGGCGGTAATGGCACCGGGGCGATCTATACCGGATTTCTTTATTTTATTACTTCAGGTATTGGTTTAATAAAGCTTTTTATTCATTACAATCAAGCACTTAAAAAAGATGCACATTTATAGCCATGCTGATTTGTCAAACAGGCATATTCAGGACCAGGTGTCAGGCGCTTACCTGAAAGGAAAATTAGGTGCAGAGTCCTTTAAAAAAGTCTTGACTAATTATCCTTCGAATCTATATACACCCAACTATTTCGTACGCATTGCAATGGGTTTACTTACCATGGTTGCAATAATTTTTTCTGCACTATTAGTAGTCTTTATGTTTTTATCTACCGCTAAAGGTGCGGCAATGTATGTGATATTAGCGGCAATCTATTACACAGGCTTAGAACTTTTTGTAAAGCAAAAAAGTTACTATAATGCTGGAATAGACAATCTGTTGATGTTTTTTTCTGCGGCATTTCTAATTGCAGGAGTTGCAATTTACCAGGATGCGCCTCATAATACAATACCAGCCTTTGTAGCAATAATTACTTGCCTTTATCTCTCTATCCGTTTGGTTGATGGTTTTATGGCAGTACTTGCGTTTGTGTCCTTTTTGATCTTCGTGTTCCTTGTTTATACCCGATTTGGAAACCTTGCCAAAGCTACAGCTCCGTTGTTATTGACCGCTATTTCTGTTGTTGTATATCTCTTGATAAAGAAATTGCTGAAGCGCAAAAAGTATGTTGTTTATCAATTTTGTTTTAGATCGGTGTTACAGGTAAGTCTTCTTACTATTTACACCTGCTGCAATTACTTTGTAGTAAAGGAAATAAGTAACGAAATGTTTGGAATGGGCCTTTCTTTGAATGAGTCGATTCCTCTAGGTTGGCTGTTTTGGATCCTGACTTTTGCTATTCCCATTGCGTATATAGCGTATGGGATAGCTCGAAAAGATTTGATGGTTATTCGAACCGGATTGGTGCTTACAGCAGCGCCGGTCTTTACCTTTAGGTATTACTATCACATCATGGCAGTCGAGATTGCAATGCTTATTGCAGGCACTGTATTGTCGGTTGCCAGTTACTTACTGATCAAATATTTAAAGGCTGCGAAAGGAGGTTTTAGTTTTGAAAAAGAGGCGGATGCAAACAAAGAAAGAATTGATATGAAGTCATTAATATTAGCACAGGTGTCTGGTAAGGAGGCAAAAGTGGATGCCGGAGTTGAGTTTGGCGGTGGTAGTTTTGGTAGTGGTGGTGCTGGTGGTAACTTTTAAACCTCGCGGGTTATTCTAATTTAGTCTCTTTCAAATTTTTGATTGAGCATCTATCTTTAAATTGGTTCGGATGACCTGCCAGTATTCTTTACCATAACTTAAAAAAATCTCGGTGCCCGCCGGTATGTTTTTAATTGCCTCTACAAATACCCGAAAGCCATCTACTACAAATTGTGCGTTGTTATTTAGGCCTTTTACTTTTTGCAATCCCCTCGCATCATTAATAAATCTTGCCAGAGATTTTCTGGACCGCGATGCATCTATCACGAGGTCTTCGGTTACAAAAAAAATGTAGTAATTATTGTCTTCATACTCTACCTCTTTCCACGTTCTAATTCTACCTGTGTACTCGACAATCCTGGTGCCTTTTTGAATAAACTGTTTAGCAAACAAACCCATACCTGCGCCCGGAATTGTTGACTCTTTTATTTCGAGTTGTTTTTCTAATAATGCCATGAGTGATACTTCTTGTTACCAGGTAAAAGATAAAAAATAAAATTATCGATGAGCAAAGTTGTTGGCAAAAGAAGCTAGCAGGTAGTGTATAAAAAAGGATGGCGACAGCCATCCTTTAAATTTACAAATAATTAAATATTATCATTTATGCAGTAAAGCTAATACATTCCTTCAGCTCTTTGTCGGTGTAAGAAAGGCCATACTGTTTTAATACATCATCCGGCACTCCGTTCCATTGGTTAGGCCTGTTACCAACATAACCAATATCATCTATACCCATTTTACTGGTAAAAAAACCCGAAGCTGTCAGGTTCCTCATTCTGCCAAAGAAAGCGACACCTTGCTGCATTTCAGGCGCAGCCTTGCCGGGGTAAGCAATTTCGGTAACCATTTGAATTTGCTGGTCGTTATTACAATCTTTAAAAGGATTACCATGACGGTTTAGCATTTGAAGGTCAAGCCAACGCAAGCCGCCTCTCATGGGCAATTGGTGGTCCGGAATATCTTTTACAATAAACTCTATAAACTCAGGCACTTTTGCGTCTGATGCACTGCCGGATTTTTCATCCTTCGGTATGATAATGTCGGCCAGCACAGTAATAGTGGCCATTTCGTGTTCAGTAAAGAACTTTTCAGCATTTAATTTATTATTTCTATCAATTTCATTCTGCGGACGATCAGCCTCTTCCTTTTTATCCCCCGTAGTTGCTGTATTACCATTTTGATCTTTCGGTTTACAAGCATTTAATAAAACCTCTGTAGATAAAGTTCCTATTGTAAGCGCTTTTAACGAATCCCGCCTGTTCATAAAACGTGTTTTATTAATTTATCAATTTAACATGACTAAAAATGACAGCAATTGTGTCCATTTCTAAATGTTTTGTTTTTTGCGTTGATCAAGTATGTATTCAGCAGCTCTCATTGAGAAAGCAAGAATAGTCCAGGTTGCGTTCTTGTCAGATTGTTGCACTTGGGATGCGCCATCAACAACAAACAGGTTCTTACAATCATGTGCCTGGCAAACTTGTTTAACACGGATTTTTTAGAGTCATCTCCCATACGCGCTGTTCCTACTTCGTGAATAATTCTGCCCGGAGCTTCCAAACCCCAGTTGTTTTCTTTATTCCGCTCAGACGATGTAACTATCGCTCCCATTTCATGCATAATAGACTGGAAAGTCTCCTGCATGTGCTTTGCCTGGTTAATCTCATCGTTGTTCCAGTTGTAATGAAAACGCAACACAGGTATACCAAACCTGTCAACCACGTTAGGGTCGATATCGCAATAATTATCAGCCCTGGCCATTCCAACACCACGACCAGACATGCCTACATTTGCCCCATAAAACCGGCGATAATCGTCTTTTAATGAAGCTCCAAAACCACCGGCCTCCTTCATTTTTCCATCACGACCCGGAACCATACCATTTAGTTTAGGCACGTCTCCTCCAAAACCGTAACCCGGCATTCCCATTCCCCCTCCAAATTCTATATGATAACCTCTTGGAAAATCAAGTCCTTTATTGCTTTTTACCCAGGGGCCCAAAAGGTGTACACTTCCTACTCCGTCTTCATTATAGCGCTTGCGGTCCATCAGTTGAGGAAGAAATCCAGACAAAGAAGCACCTGTAGAGTCCTGCAAATATTTGCCTAAAACACCACTGCTGTTACCTAATCCGTTCGGGTGAATTTTAGATTTTGAATTGAACATTATTCTCGTTGTTTCGCCTGTACTGGCGCCAAGAATGACTGTTTTACCCATTACCTGATATTCCTGCATGTCGTCTTTGTTTACATACGACACACCGGTTGCAAGACCTTTGTCATCTGTAAGTACTTCGCGCACCATGGCGTTAGATATAACCTCGAGGTTGCCTGTTTTTAAAGCCGGAATAACGAGACATGAAGAAGAAGAAAAGTCGGCATACACTTTACAGCTTCTGTTGCATTGGCCACAGAAAAAACAAGCGCCGCGGTCTTTATTATTAGTTAGCGCTTTTGTCAGTACAGAGCCTCTTCCGGGTATTACTTTTACCCCTGCCTTTTCTGCACCTTGTTTAATGAACATCTCATTTAAACGAAGCTTGGGCGGAGGAAGAAATATACCATCAGGATCGTTGGGTAAATTTTCTTTTGTGCCATATACGCCGATCAACATATCTACCTTGTCGTAATAAGGCTTTATCTCATCGTACGTAACCGGCCATCTTTCACTATAGCCATCGGTTGGTTGAAAATCTTCTGGTCCAAATCTCAATGAAATTCTTCCCCAGTGATTCGTTCTGCCTCCCAGCATTCGCGAACGAAACCAATCGAACTGCGTGTTGTCTTTTTTAGTGTAAGGTTCTCCTTCAAGTTCCCATCCACCATAGGCAGCATCAAAATCACCAAACGCTCTTAGCTTAGAGCCGGCGCCTCTTCTGGGAGACTCATAGGAGTATTTTAATTGCTGAGAATTTTTAACAGGATCGAAGAAAGGACCTGCTTCTAATAATAAAACTTTTGCACCGGCATTTGCTAACACGTACGCCGACATACCACCGCCGGCACCCGAACCAACAATTACCGCATCATAAACTTTTGAAGATTTTTTAATTTGGATATCGCCCATAAAATTTAATAGCTTTTAGCAATCAGAAGAAAAATTAAATATAGAATTATAAGTTGAAGAAAAAATATTTTTAGTAAAACTTTAAACTGAGAAAATATTAAACACGGCGATCTTTAGTGTGCTCTATAATCGAGAGGCAAAGCTATTTTAAAGGAGTCGTTTTTTTTAATATAAAAAGAAAGACGTTGTTGCTGTTTGATCTTATCAAGTAATCATCTATGAAAGGTAGTTGGCTGTGAGCAAGTGTATCTTTATTAAGATAATCGTTCATTAGGCGGATGAGTGCCGGGAAGACGTTAATAGATAGTAGTCTGCCCTCTATGATGTGTTTGGTACTCAAACGCTTTTAATAACCAGCTTAACCTGTTTGCAGCGACTGGTCGACCCATATCCATTGTTACGGACTGTCGATTTTTCGCATGGAAGGATAAAATGTTTAGCAGAAATACAAACGGCGAAGATCAACTTCGCCGTTTGTAAAACTATTGTGGGCCACCGCCGCCATTTGCCCTGGCTGCTCTTTGCTTTTCGTAATACTCTGCTACTCTTTTTGCGAGTGCTTCATCTTTTAATGCCGATGTCCATCTTTTCATCATCATGTCATTCATTTCTTTCCTCTTCGCTGCCCTTTGATCTTCTGGTAAATCTCTCAGCCCTCTCATTTGTTGTCTCATTTCCATTTGGACAGCAATAACAGAATCAGCCTGCACATCAGTAAGCTTTAAATCAGACGATTTCAACTGAGTAAGTTGCCGTTCCCTCATTTGTGCAGGATCCATATTACCACCCCCTTGCGCCATCAGCACACTTCCTGATGCTGCAAATAAAATTACAAGCAATGCAAATACTTTTTTCATAATCTTTTTTTTTGTTTTTAAGAAAAGTAGTTAAGCAATGTACATGCTAATTTTATCAATGTAATGTCTGTTAGCACATAAAAACGGTAAAAGAGGCAAGTTAAACGGTTAAGTTTG
>JALYZZ010000358.1 GCA_030948675.1 Bacteroidota bacterium
AATACTTGAATTATTTAAGCATGAGTATCCTGAGGTAAAAAATGTTGTTAGCAGCTACAGCATAACAGATGATGTTACAAAAGCAACTCTAAAAAATGCCCTCACCCAATACAAATATCTACTCGACCCTCACGGGGCTGTGGCATTTGCGGGCCTGGAAAAATACCTGGAACAACATGCCGGCGAAAAGGGCATTATACTTGAAACGGCTCACCCTGTAAAATTTTATGACGTTGTAGAGTTAATAACCGGGCAAAAAGTTGAAACGCCCGATAGCATTAAGGGGGTACTCGATAAGAAAAAACAGCGTACACAGTTGCCGCCCGATTACGAAGCTTTCAGGCAGTTTCTGTTGTCATAGTTGCTATTATTTTTCCCACGATAACTTTCACCCTCATGAATGATGTAGAGCAAGCCTACAATAATTGGGCTGATCAGTACGATACAAATAACAATAAAACAAGGGATCTTGAAGCAGTGGCGTTAAAAACTTCTTTGTCAGGAATGTTCTTTGACAATTGTTTGGAGATTGGTTGCGGAACCGGAAAAAATACAGAATGGTTGGTTGACCATGCAAATAACATTTTGGCAATAGACCTCTCTAACGAAATGCTGAAAAAAGCCCGGGAAAAGATCGTTTCAAAAAAAGTTTGGTTTCAACAGGCGAATGTACTTTCTACCTGGACCTTCGGAACGGATCTTTATAACCTGGTCACGTTTAGTTTAGTACTTGAACACATTGAAAACCTCGATCCTGTTTTTGCAGAGGTTGCCAATGCATTAGCTCCTGGCGGTTATGTGTACATCGGAGAGCTGCATCCGTTTAAACAATACTCAGGCAGCAAAGCAAAATTTGATACAGAAGCAAGAACACAAGTGGTAACCTGTTTTAATCACCACATTTCTGATTTTACTCAGGCAGCAAAAAGACACGGGCTATCATTGGTTGATTTAAAAGAATATTTTGATGACAACGATAGAAGTCAAATTCCCAGAATTATGACTGTATTGCTTCAGAAGTAGTAGGCGCATTATCCTCCAGGTTGTTATTTTTGATACGATAAATGGTTACGTTGGCTGAAAGAGGTTCCTTAAAAAAATCATTTTTTATGCCTACTTCAAAGTGGTTGATGATGGACGGTGTAAGTGCATTGAAGTAAATATCGGTACCGCTGTTTACGGAAAACGAATTAGAATAACTCGCAAAAATGGAAGTGTTTGTGGCGAGCCGATAAAGCAATCCGAGCCGGGGAGAAAAAGCCTGGTCTGCTTTAGAACAGGCAAAGTATTTTGAAAGATCTAATTTTCATTCGTCATTTTTTCTGGTACAAAAGAACACGAGCTAACATCAGCCCGCTTGCAGAATCAGGAACAACATCTCACGTAATGAAGAAAAGCAAACCTGCTTGGTGCAAGTGAAAACGCAACGGATTACTTCAGGTTCTTATTGTACTTTGTGTTTCCTTTATCTGCAAAAAAAGCTTGCGAATGAAAGTGCAGCTCAACAAATAATATTGAATATAAAAGTTGATTAATGGTAAAAAAAAATAAACCAGAAGCCTGGCTGTGTGGGCCGGTCGAAAACACTTCGGCCTTATTGCAACCTGTTGCGCATGCATTGTTGCAGGCAAGAGAGGAGGTTACACAAATTGCAAATGATTTTCCGGAAGCGTTTCTATGGCAGAAGCCGGCAGGTGTTGCTTCTGTTGGTTTTCACCTTCAACATTTAAGCGGTGTTTTAGACCGTTTGTTTACTTACGCAAAGGGTTCATCTCTTAGCGAAGCACAATTAAAAGCGCTCTCGTCAGAAGGTAAGGCTGTAGAAGGTGGAAGTACTGTAATCAAACTTGTTGAATCGTTTAGCACGCAGGTAGACAAAGCACTAGCCGAATTAAGTGCTATAGATGAACTAATATTAACAGAACAAAGACTGGTTGGGCGCGCTCAAATTCCATCAACGGTATTAGGTCTGTTGTTTCATGCTGCAGAGCATACAATGAGACATGTAGGACAATTGTATGTTACAGCTAAAGTTATTAAAGATGGTATTAGGGCGGGATTATAAAATTAACCCTATTAAAAGAAAAACGAACAGTTTTAAATAGACTTCAATTACGCTTTTTTCTTAATTAAATTGGGGACGCTTTAATAGGTAAAGGTTTTTCAATTCCTTAATTTATCTTTTTAAATTTGTAGACGAAGTAATTTCTTTTATGGGACAGGATACAATTTATAAAAAGGCAACTAAGTTGGAGGAAATAGATAATGCCGTAAGGTTTGATGTACCTGTCGGGCCAGATCATGAATTTTATACTGACTTTTTCGATGTAAGGGGAGATTTCGAGGACAAAATGATTTATCGTTCATTAAATGTTTCAAAAAAGTTTGTTTTTGATTCAAGTATCAACAGGGGAAATAAAACACTTTTGTTCTTAGCGGGAATGCGTGGATCTGGGAAAACTTCTGAATTAGAGAAAATTGCGAAAAAGCTCAACAATAAAAATTGCTTTTTCTGTATAACATGCAACTTGGATGAGGGCCTCGACTTAAACGATATGGAATACATGGATATTCTTATTTATCAGCTGGAGAGGCTGTTCAAGCAACTTCAGAAAGCTGATATGGAGTTGGATGAGCAAATCGTTGGGTCTTTACAAAAATGGTTCGATGAAAGAGTAGCGGAAGTAAATAAGGCAATTAAAAATGAAAGTGGCTTTGAGATAGAAGTATCGGCAGGAACACCAAGTTTGCTTAGCTTTCTTGGTATTACTACGAAGTTGAAAAACAACCTTCAAGGCAGCAAGGAAAATGCGCAAAAAATTCGAACTGTTTTCAAAAATAACTTTACTGATTTTGCAAAAAAGATAAATGAATTTTTTGAATGGGTCAACAGTGTATTAAGGGCAAACGGCAAAGCACAGGAGCTACTATTTATAGTAGATGGTTTAGAAAAAACTGCTACTCTCGAAATACGAAAAAAGATAATTCTGGAAGAGTCAAATCGTATTCGACAGATAAAAGCCAACACTATTTTTACGTTGCCGATCGAATTAATGCCTGAAACAAGAAGAATAGAAGTTAACAATAACATGGTTATTTCTTTTCCTTTTGTTAAGATTAGAGAAAGAAGTGGGGTTATTGTAGAAGATGCAGTTGAGCGTTTTAACGAATTTGTATATAAACGCATCGACCAAAAACTTTTCGATTGTGCTGATACGGTAAGAAAAGCGATTCTGTACAGTGGTGGGTCCCCGCGCGAGTTGTTACGTATTTTGCAGTACGCTTATATGTACTCCGATGACGAAGCCATGGTGCTTGATAGCGCGGCCATAAATAAAGCAATAAGTAAACTTGCTGCGCAAACGGCTCAATATGTATCAGTAAAAGATCTTGAAAAATTAAAACAGTTAAAGGAAGACAATGACGCGGGTAAAAGTATTCCGTATGATGAAGATTGTCAGATATTACTCGAAAAATTGATAATCATGGAGTACAACGATGGTAATTATAAAAGGGTAAATCCTATCGTGGAAGAGTCTCAATTATACAAGCAATATGTCGGATAATTATGCTGAAGAAACAAAACCTTTATTTAAAATGCTTCGAACCGAAGCTTTTCGGTTTGTGTTGGTACACTTTAACCACTATTCATTATTAAGACAATTAAAAGAAGATTTACAGAGCCGCTTTCCTGAGCGTCCTTTTTTTGAAACTGATGGAAAACAGGTGAGTTACCGAGAATTAGTGGATAAGTATTATAAATTAGGCAAGGGATTTTTTCTTGTAAACAATTTTGAAGGCGTTTTAAATGATCCTGATAAGTATATTGGGTTAAATCTGCGCAGGGATAAGCTTGCCAAATTTCCCATTGCCTTCATCTGTTTTATTTCTCCCGGTGCCCAGGAATTGGTTGAGAAAGATATAATGGAAAAAATGCCTGACCTGTGGTCTTTTCGTTCCTTTATTTTGAATTTAGAAGCAAATGTTCCTGTCTCAGAAAAGTCTTCGATCAGCAGAAATAAATCTCATAAAACGATGGAGGAAATATCTTCTCTAGGCGGTTATGGAAATGCCGATAAAAGTTTGGAACTGCAACGCTTACAGAACCTAGTTGCAGAAACACCTGTTGAGGAAGGCGCTTTACTGGAAACTCTTTACGAACAAATGAAAGATATTCAAATGGATTTAGGTCTTTATTCAGAGGCTTTAGATACAATAAATCGTTTAAAGAGTTTTACAGAAAGAAAGGAAAATCTTGCAAATCTTTATTTAGAGGAAGGAGATCTTTATGCTACAATTGGGCAATACACCGCAGCTTTAAATACTTTCAATATTGCAATGTCATTATCATTAGAATATTCTGAAAGTAATAAGAATAAATTAGGAATTATAAATGAAAGAATAGGTTCCCTTTACCAGGAGATGGGAAATATTGAAGATGCACTACAGTATTTTACAAGGTACAATGAGATAGAGAAAGAACTTGCGGAAGCTTATCCGGAAAATGAAAAGTATAAAAGTAATTTAGCTGTTTCTTACGCAAAGCTTGGCCAATTGCATGCTTCTCTGGGGAACTTGGACAAAGCCTTGAGTTATTATCAAGAATCAAATCGATTAGAGAAAGAACTTTATGAGGGCACTCCTGAAAATATTTCTTTTAAAAATGGGCTGGCTATTTCTTACCAATTTATCGCACACGCAAACTTTTCTTTAGGAGACCTACGCCGAGCTTTAGTGAGTTATGAAAAATTTAATCATTTAGAGAAAGAACTCTATGCCGCCAATCCTGAAAATGTTTCTTTTAAAAACGCGCTGGCTATTTCTTATCAATTTCTTGGAAACACGGAGCTTTCTTTGGGAAACCTTCATAATGCCTTAGACAACTATGAAAAATACAATCAGTTGGAAAAGGAACTTTATGAAGATTATCCTGAAAATATATCTTTTAAAAACGGATGGGCTATCTC
>JALYZZ010000233.1 GCA_030948675.1 Bacteroidota bacterium
CCTTGCTTTTATCACCTTTTTTTTGAAATGCTACACCTGTCATATATAATGCGCGGCTGTTGGCAGGGTCGTTTTGATAAACTTTGTAATAGGTTTCAGCCGCGTCCTGAAACTTTTGCACTTTATAATATGCCTGTGCAATTTGAAATAATATTTCCGGATTTCCGGGTTTGCTTTCCAGCACCTTGTTTAACGTTTCTACTCCTTTTTTAAGGTCATTGCCTAAATAAGCAAGACCAAGGTTTTCATAGAAGTCGAGATCCATTTTATAGCCTTTCTCCGAGGCTTTTTCAAAATAGGCAACAGCGGTTTTCTCATCATTCATCGTATAGTACAACAAGCCTAGTTGGTAAATGAGATCACTATTATTTGGATCTAGTTCGAGGGTTTTATTATAAACTGCGATGGCCTCTTTATAATTGCTTAATTCAATTAAGACCTTACCCAGCAGCGTTACAGCTTTTACATTCCGTTGATTTTCTGCTAAAGCTTTATTCAAAAAAGACTGGGCCTGACCATAATTCTCTAGTTCATAATAACTCTTCCCCATAATGTAAGATAGATCCTTACTGCTGCCATTTTGGGCAAGTTTCTTTCCATACATAACTGCATCATTCCATCGGTGCAATTCAAAACTCAACTCGGTCATCTTTTGTAATGCGAATGTGTGATTGATGTTTGCCTCAAGCACCTTTGCATACTGCTCGATTGCAGGAAACAACTTTTTTTGCTCCACCAGGTAACCACCATACTGAATGCGGGTTTCTATATCAGATGGATTAAAACTTATTGCTTTTTGAAAGCTTTTGTCAGCCTCCCATACTTTACGCGCCTGACTGAATTCAATTGCCTGCTTTACATAAAAACTAGCGCTATCGCCATTATTAGAACAAAAACCAGTGAAAGAATATCCAACAAAAACAGCTGTTACAATTATCTTCATAAAGGAATTACTTGGGGGAATAATGATTTAATTGTTGAAGGCAAGCGGCTATTATTTTTTCAAAATGAGCTGTTTTTCCTTTATTTCAAAATAATCCCCGCAAGTGGGGGTAAGTTTAGTTGAAGTTTGAGGATCAGCTCTTCTTTGTCTATAATTTCGGCTCTTACTGTAGGATTATAAACGTCTCCGGCCCCGTAATATTTCTTTGAATCGCTGTTAAAAACCTCTTTCCATGTTTTTTTGCCTTTTACGGTTATTTCTAAATCTAACCGGGGCTGTGGCAGCATGTTTAATACTACAAGCATGTCCTCTTCCGGCTTTATTCCCATCCTTTTGTATACAATGATACATTCGTTCCTGTGGTTTAAATCTACCCATTCAAAGCCCCCATGTTCAAATTGCTTCTCATGCAAAGCAGGCTCGCCACTGTATAAAAAATTAAGATCTTTTACACAATGCTGTAATAGCCGATGTGGGCTGTAACTAAGCAATTCCCATTGCAGTTCGCTTTTATAATCCCACTCTTTTGTCTGTCCGAACTCGCTTCCCATAAAGAGTAGTTTGGCCCCCGGGTGCGTGTACATGTAGGTGTATAGCAATCTCAGGTTTGCAAACTTTTGCCATTCGTCTCCGGGCATTTTATAAATCATTGGGCTTTTGCCGTGCACTACTTCGTCGTGGCTTATGGGAAGCATAAAGTTTTCATCGTAGAAATAGGCCATGCTGAAAGTAATCTGGTTTTGATGATGTGGCCGTGCAAATTGATCCCGCTTAAAATAGTTCAATGTATCATGCATCCAACCCATCATCCATTTCATGCCAAAACCAATGCCGTCCGCAAAAGTGGGCCTTGATATTCCCGGCCAATCGGTAGACTCTTCTGCGATCGTTTGTACGTCAGGAAAGTCGCGGTAAATCGTTTCATTGAGATCTTTGATAAAAGCAATTGCTTCCAGGTTTCCGTTTCCCCCAAATTCGTTCGGTTCCCATTCACCTTCGTTGCGGCTATAATCCAGTCGCAGCATTGATGATACAGCATCTACCCTTATTCCATCGATATGAAACTTTTCGAACCAAAATTTGGCGTTGCTAATTAAAAAAGACTTGACCTCTCCCCTCTTATAATTAAATATATAGGAGTTCCAGTCAGGGTGAAAACCTTTGCGCATGTCGGCATACTCGTAGGTGTGTGTGCCATCAAACATATATAGCCCGTGTGCATCGTAGGGAAAGTGAGAAGGAACCCAATCTAAAATAACTCCAATGCCGGCATAATGAAAAGCATCGACCATAGCAGCAAAGTCTTGAGGTGTGCCGAAACGACTAGTGGGTGCAAAATAGCCAGTGCCCTGGTAGCCCCAACTGCCGTCAAAAGGATGCTCCATTACCGGCATTAATTCTACGTGGGTAAATCCCATTTCTTTCACATATGGAACAAGCCGTTCAGTTATTTGCTCATAAGTATTGTAGCTCTCTTCATTATATTTTGATGGCCTCATCCAACTTGCCAGATGCACTTCGTAGACCGACCATGCAGAAGATAAAGCGTTGTGCTTTACCCTTGTCTTCATCCATTTCTGGTCGCTCCAGTCGTATGCAACATCTTTAGTAATAGAGGCAGTGTAAGGCCGCTTTTCCCAAAAATGCGCATACGGGTCCCCTTTGTCTAAATGCGCTCCATTAAAACCATGTATGTGATATTTATAAGCCTCTCCTTCGTCTACCCCAGCAATAAATCCCTCCCAAATACCAGATTTGTCGAGCCTGACAAAAAGTGGATGAGCATTTTTATCCCAGTTATTAAAATGACCGATAACCGAAATATAAGTGGCGTTTGGGGCCCACACGGCGAAGTAAGTTCCCTTTTTATCAAGTACTTCTATCTGCTTATTTCCAAAATTATTATAAGCAGTATAAAGGGTTCCATTTTGAAAATTAGTAACGTCGTTGTCGCTGAATAAGGAATAATTCCAAACAGGTTTTGTAGTGTCTACGAAATGTATCGCCTCATACTTTTGAACCGATGCAGGCTTTGTTTCATCAGTAGCATTTGTTGAAATGGCAGATGCCTTGCTGTTAGACTCATCAGTATTGTTAACCGCCATATGATTTTGTTTTATATAAAGATAAAGAAACGGTTTTTGTAGTACGGTTGTAAAAATCTAATTGTGCGGTTGAAGATTGACCGTTTGAAATACAAAGGACAGCAGAAATTAGTCTACTGTCCTTCTTTATTTATTAAGTAATGTTTTAAACAAAAGCAGTCTAGGCCTCTCGTTTTTCCCAAACAAGCGCACTAGCTCCCAGTATGGCAGCGTCTGCCTCTTTTAGTTCGCTTAAAACCAGTTTTACCTTATTTTTAAATATCGGCAACAGATTTTTTTCCATGTGCTCTTTAGTGGGATCTAGGATGAGATTACCTGCTTTAATTACCCCACCAAATAAAATGATAGCCTCCGGGGAAGAGAACATAATAAAATTTGCCAGCGACTCTCCCAGGATCTGGCCGGTAAAACGATACACCTCCTGCGCTACTTCGTCACCTTTTATAGCACATTCATACACTAGTTTAGAGTCAATCTCACCAAGTGGATAATTGCGCAGCAACGTTTCTTTATCAATTTGCTGCAATATTTCTTTTGCAGTTAAAACGATGCCGGTTGCAGAGGCATAACTTTCGAGCGAGCCATAGGCGCCTGTGCCCTCGTGACGACGTCCGCCTGGTCTTATAATAGTGTGCCCAAGCTCACCGGCAAAACCATCGTGACCATAAATTAATTGACCATTAGAGACAATACCACTGCCCACCCCGGTTCCTAAAGTAATTACTATAAAATCTTTCATTCCCCTGGCCGCACCATAGGTCATTTCTCCGACTGCCGCTGCATTTGCGTCGTTGGTAAGCGAGCACGGCAAATTAAATTTGTCTGACACCAACCTTGCTAAAGGAATAATACCTCTCCATGGCAAATTAGGCGCATAATCTATAGTGCCGGTATAAATATTTCCGTTAGGGGCACCAACTCCTATCCCTTTTACGTTTTGTATCCCCACAGCATCAATCGACGGCTTTAGTTCCTTATATACGTCTGCTACAAATTCGTTCACATCATCATATTCGTTAGTTCGAATATTACTACCCCTGTATGAAATGTCACCACGATGGTTAACCAACCCATACTTAGTTCCGGTTCCTCCAATATCAATACCAATAGCGTATCGATCAAACGTTTCAGGCATTAGCAAAAGTTTTAAAGTTTAAAGTGTAGAGTTGAAGGTTTAAAGTTTCAGTTCAACTGTAAACCTTCAACTTGAAACTGCCTATGCATTCCTGTTAATACAGTTCAAGTCATCAAAAGCAACTTCCAGCCTTTTTATAAAAGACTCTTCGCCTTTGCGTAGCCAAACACGCGGATCATAGTATTTTTTATTTGGCTTGTCAGATCCCTCGGCATTACCTAACTGACCTTGCAAATACCCTTCGTTCTTTTTATAATTATTCAAAATACCTTCCCAAAAAGCCCATTGCATATCGGTGTCAATATTCATTTTAATTGCTCCGTAGCTAATTGCTTCACGTATTTGGTGCTGGGGAGAGCCACTGCCACCGTGAAACACAAAAAATACCGGTTTTTCTTCGGTTTGATAATGCTCCTTAATGTACATCTGACTGTTTTTTAATATATCTGGTCTCAGCTCTACATTACCAGGGCTGTACACACCATGTACGTTGCCAAAAGCTGCTGCTATAGTAAACAGACTTCCAACTTTGCGAAGTTCTTCGAAAGCATGTGCCACCTCTTTGGGTTGAGTATACAGTTTTTCGTTCTCAACATCACTGTTGTCTACCCCATCTTCTTCGCCACCGGTAACACCTAATTCAATTTCTATGGCCATACCCAACGGTGCCATTCTTTTAAAAAATGCTACAGATGTCTCTATATTTTCTTCCAAAGGCTCTTCTGACAAGTCTAGCATGTGTGAACTAAACATTGGCTGACCTTTTTCTTTATGAAATTGTTTTCCCGCATCAATTAAACCACTTATCCACGGTAACCATTTCTTAGCGGCATGGTCGGTATGTATTACTACCGGAACTCCGTAATATTTTGCAACATTATGAATATGTAAAGCACCGGAAATGGCACCCCCGATATTAGCCTGCAGATTGTCATTTGGCATTCCTTTGCCTGCAATAAATTGGGCACCACTATTTGAAAATTGAATAATCACCGGAGAATTGACTTTGGCAGCCGTTTCAAGTGTAGCATTAATTGAATTTGTGCCGATACAGTTTACTGCCGGTAACGCAAATTCATTTTGCTTAGCGTCCTTTAAAAGCGCTTCAAGTTCTTCACCAAAAACGACCCCGGCTTTGTACTTTTTCATTATTATGATTTTTTTAAAATTGGATTGCAAATTATGAATTATCAGGAACTCTGTTTATAAAAAAACAGTTCACTTCTCTTCCGTTATTTATTTACAACGGTTCGCTATCAACGCAACGGAACTATAATTTGATGTGGGTAGGTAATGTTCGTAAATATTTTCTCTCATCAGGCTTTACAATAGAGTTGGTAAAGCTGATTGAGATCTCGCCCATATCTTTTTCCGGTTCTGACACTAATGCGAAAGTTCCTGTTTGCTCTCTTAGCCGTTATTTATAAACCTAGCCATTTGGGTTTCGTCAAACAAATGGTGCCTTTTATTCGTAAAGGAAATGTGAGTATAACTATAAAAAGCGATTTGTTCAGGTCGCGTAACTAGATCTTAACCCTTTTCCATGCCCCTTTTCTAAAAATAAGAAAAGTCCCAAAAGTGATGATGGTTTCTGTGGTTAAAATAGCAACAAAAACACCAGTTGGTCCCATATGACACGTAATGGCTAGTACATATGCCAGCGGAATTTGCAAGGCCCAAAAACCAGCAAGATTGATGTAGGTCGGCGTTCGGCTGTCGCCAGCGCCATTAAAGGCATTCATCAGCACCATGCCAATGCCATAAGATATGTAACCAAGGCTTACGATCCTGAGCGCTTGTGTACCAATAGCCACTACCGCTGCATCTTTATTAATAAGCGCTACAACAGGGGCGGCAAAAAACAGGAAGATAATGGTAACAATGGCCATAAAAATTACATTGTATTTGGCGGTTGCCCATACACTTTTCTCGGCACGTTCGGGTTCCTTTGCCCCAAGATTTTGACCAACCAAGGTGGCGGCGGCATTACTTAGCCCCCATGCTGGCAGTAAGAAAAACATCAAAACACGAAGAGCGATAGTATAACCAGCGATGGCATTACTTCCAAAGCTTGCGATAATCCGGGCAAGAAAAATCCAGCTTGCAGAGCCAATCAAAAACTGCATGGTACCAGTACTCGCCACGTTGATAAGAGATCTTAGGATAGCTTTATTGGGCAACAAATGACTTATCTTAATCTTTAATATTCCTTTGCCCCTGGTAAGGTGGTATACCTGGTAGCAGACACCAATGCCGCGGCCTGTGGTGGTGGCCACTGCCGCGCCAACAAGTCCAAATGCATGAATAGGGCCTACACCAAAAATCAAAACAGGGCAAAGTATTATGTTGAAGATATTAGCGATCCAAAGGCTGCGCATGGCTATACCGGCATCACCCGCTCCACGAAAAATGCCATTAATTAAAAACAGCATAATGATAACAATACAACCGCCGAGCATGGTACGGGTATATGGAACCCCGATTGCAAGTACTGCTGTTGGCGCGCCTAATAACTGAAGAATATCTCTTGCAAAAATGAGCCCTGTGACTGTTAAGACGATAGTGAACATAATCGCTATTAGTATTGCCTGCATTGCGGATTTAGAGGCTTCTTCTGTATTTTTTTCACCAACCCGTCTTGCCACTATGGCTGTTGCAGCCATACTGAGGCCGATGGCCATCGAATAAATGATGGTTAAAAATGACTCCGTTAATCCCACCGTTGCTGCAGCATCTTTACCTAAT
The DNA here is from genome assembly GCA_030948675.1 of Bacteroidota bacterium. Lineage (GTDB taxonomy): Bacteria > Bacteroidota > Bacteroidia > Chitinophagales > Chitinophagaceae > Segetibacter. The sequence goes on from JALYZZ010000233.1 coordinate 6,929, forward strand.
TTGCCAACAAAGAAAATATCCACAACAGCAAATACACTTTCCATGCACATTTCCAAAATCATGGGTATGGCGAGCATAAAGACCGCTCGTCGTATGCTTCCTTTTGTAAAGTCTTGCTCGCCGCCTTTAATAGCCTGCCGGATAAAGTGATAGAAAAAAGAAAAATCTCTTTTAGAAGAAATAGATTGAATAGACATGTGAAGTTCTGGTTAGTTGTTTATAATAAAAACACCATGAGCGAAGTCGTCGCTGTGATTAATAAACCTGGAAAAAAAACTCGTTCATCCTTAGAACAAGCGTGAACAGAACTTCATATGCGTAGAATTGATGGCTTATTACACCAGACAGTAAAAGTAGAGTTATTATTTAAAAAATCAAATTCGGTGGGAATAATGGTGATTGGTTTATCTAACCGGCAAATTCAAAGAAAACAGAAATTTCTCTGCATGTTAGAATGGCGAAAGGAGTATTTAAATCAGGCTTAAAATCATCAATTACTAACTATCTCTACTACTTACGTGCGGCATCAAAACAACTTGTCAAATATGATGGCTTCATTGCATATCTTTAATTCATCCGTATAAAAAATCTATTTGCAAATGCGCATCTTCTTTATTCCCGGCCTTGGCGAAGAGATATCGATTTTCGATAAAATACTACCCTTTATTGATGGAGAAAAAGTTTTCATAGATAACTGGACCCTATTGACAGAAGTAGCTGAAGAAGACCTTACAGTAATGGTTTATGCTTCGTACCTGATTAAAAAATTTAGCATTACTGTAAGCGATGTTGTAATAGGACACTCTCTTGGCGGATGGGTCGCTTTACACATAAAGCACCTGGCAAACTGCCCGATTGTTCAAATTGCTTCATGGACAGACATGAAAAAGGTATCTATACCTGTTAACAGACATCTGCTTTATTGGTCAGCAAGGCGCGGAATTGGCCTAAACAATTTTGTACTTAATATTCTTGTTCTTCTTAAGTATAGACATGCGCGTTCCAGAGATATTTTTATTACCATATTTAAAAGACTAATGACAGGGGATAAAACAACTTTGGTTAAACAGTTGAAGGTGATCTATAATCCTTTAAAGGAGCACGTTGCTGTTATTCCAAATCTTAGAATACATTCAAAGACCGACCATATAGTTGGTCCGCCTGATGAAGCTTTCGAAAAAGTTCCCGGAGATCATTTTACGCTGTACACTCATCCGGAAACAGTATATCCGCTTATACAAAAGTTTCTAAATGAGTAAACGATAATTACATTCACAACAGCCCAACGCAGTGATAATTGAAAAAAATAATTGAATGAATTGTACTAATTACAGCAACGCAGGTTACTTTACAAACGAAGGTAGAAGGCTTTTAATGCCTTCAGGCAATAGCTCCTTAACAGCCTTTTCACCAATCTCTTTTATGTCAGCATGAATTTTATCCTTTTCCGGTTGGGTCATTTTTGAATAACGCCAGTATGCAAAAGCAGCAAGTCCGGCTACCGCTAAAACTTCAGTAATTTTTACTTTTTGTGACATAAAGCTTTAATTTATTATCTTTTTTTATAGACTTAATTCTAAAAAAATTATACCTCGTTTTATTCGTTGCATTTTTATTATTAAAGAGTTAAAGCCTTAGCTGTCTCTTCTGCGGAAATATTGTAAAGGGACTCGTTGTAAATACATTTTCCATCCTTTATTACCAAAAGTTGAGGCGACTCGTGGGCTACGTTGAAAGTACTTGCTATAGAGTCAGACACATCGCGATGCGCAAGTAGATCAATAATATAGAAAGGTGTGTTTTCAGGAATGAGTGCTGCATCTTGTTCCAACTTTTGCTTCACACTCTTACTGATCGGACAGGTAGTATTGTGTTTGAAAATAATATTGGTTCCTTTTGCTTCTGCTATCGTAGCAAGTTGTGACTCGCTTTGTAAATTCTGAAACGTCATCTTTTAATTTTATCATTCATGTTGCTATTATCATTCCAGCAAATCAAAATTTTGATGAGGGTCTCAACCTCCTTCCAATCCAACATTGAAATTAATTGTACCCGCCAAGCAACTTCCTTAGCTCTTTTCAACCGTTTTGCCTTTACTGCACTTATTAAATTTAGCAGCAATATTCTCGTTTCGACGGCTGCAAAAGCCCTTTTTGCGC
>JALYZZ010000239.1 GCA_030948675.1 Bacteroidota bacterium
ATATAGAGCAATGCGACTTGTAAGGAGCCGTGCAAAAGAATGGAACATCGATACTGCACGTGTTGGTATGCTGGGTTTCTCCGCCGGCGGTGAAACGGTAGCAACAGTTGCATACCAGCCGGGAAGAGGTGATGCAAAAGCCCCAGACCCAATAGATAGATTAAATGGCAAACCTAATTTTCAAATGCTAATTTATCCCGGTCCTTTAGGGATACCTGATAGTGTTGATGCTTCTGCTCCGCCAACATTCTTGCTTGCCGCAGATAACGATCCTTGTTGTGCAGAGCCTGTAGTAAAATTGATTGAGAGATACAGAAAAGTAAAAGTGCCGGTAGAAGCACATTTATATGCGCAAGGCAGTCACGGATTTAACATGGGGCAACGTTCGAAATTGAATTCATTGAAAACATGGTCACAAAGAATGGCTGATTGGCTTAATGATACAAATATTCTTTACCCTGGAAAGTACAAGCCCGAATAACGCACTTCTTTTATTGCTACATCACCTTTTGAAAAATCTTCAACACCTGTTTTGAGTCATTATAAATCTTAGAATGATTAACAAAAAGATACTTCCCCGGCTATTTACTACAGCAATCTATTTTACACTGTCTTTATTTGTATTGCTATGTGCCCAACGAACAGATGCTACAAATTCAAAAGCATTGGGATGGAAAATTATACCTGTAAAAAGTGAACCAGAAAAAAGAGAAGACTGCGCATTTGTTGAAGTTGACGGAAAGTTTTACTTGATTGGAGGACGAGGGATCAAACCTGTTGAAGTTTTTGATCCGGTAACGAATGAGTGGTCAAGAAAAGGAAACACACCTTTAGAAATCAATCATTTTCAAGGTGTATCTTATGATCATGAAATATATGTGGTAGGTGGAATGACAGGGCGATTTCCTCATGAAATACCGCTGCCAAATATTTACATTTATAACCCGGAAAGAGACGAGTGGAGGAAAGGTGCAGAAATTCCGGAGGCAAGAAGACGTGGATCTGGAGGAACGGTTGTTTACAACGATAGGATCTACATGGTTTGTGGAATAGTGGATGGCCATTGGCAAGGTAGTGTGACCTGGTTGGATGAGTTTAATCCATCAACACAGCAATGGAAAACACTGCCGGATGCTCCTCACGCACGCGATCATTTTCATGCTGCCGTAATTAATAATAGCATTTACATTGCCGGCGGTCGTCGCACATCGTTTGCTACAAAAAATATAGCAGGACTAACAGAATCAGCATTGGATGTGTATGACTTTAAGAAGCATAATTGGAGGACTCTACCTGTTAATGACAGTCTTCCAACTGCAAGGGCGGGAAGTACATCGGTGACATATAAAAAGAAACTGGTAGTAATTGGCGGAGAAAGTATTGCACAGAAAAGCTCGTACAACGAAGTGGAGGCGTATGATATTGAGGCTGCAAAATGGATGACATTACCCCCGTTGGTAACAGGCCGGCACGACAGCCAGGCAATAGTGTATAAAAACAGAATTTACATTGTGGCCGGCTCCGCAAACAGCGGTGGCGGCCCTGATCAAAGCTCTATAGAAATGCTCGAATTAAAATAAGGATTGGCATTGTACCAGTGCGTAAAATAGTGGTTACGGCTTTATGTTAATGTCCATTTTCTACAGTGGCCAATGCTCTTACAATAATCTCAAGGTCAACAATTCCCCTAAAGCCACTAAAACCAACAGCGAGCTCTGTTCCGTCTTTTAGCGTAATAAGCTGCCCGCCCTCCCATCCGATCCAGTCCGGTCTCTCGATGCCAAATATCTCTTCGTCTATTTCGTTATTAAAAGCTTTCTTCTCAAACTCACCTGTCTTCAATCGGGTAATATGTACCTGGCTTGCTTTTGTCCAGGCAACCCTGTAAGCCTCCCTGTTTCTTATTTTATTTGTACCAAACATTCTTCCGTATACCACTCCTTCGCTGTCAATAAAACATACTGATACATTACCATTTGCTATCCTTCGATCCTCTTCATGTTGCATGTACTCAGGTATTAGCTTTTCAGCTTCGGCAATAATTTGTCTGACTGTTGTTTCTAATTCTTTACCTCCCATCTCCTTTATTTTTTATAGCGTTTACTTAGACATTGTTGTATTGCTGACAAAAGCAAGGTATTTACTATCGGGCGACCAGTTAGGGGTATTCATGGTGCCCTGGCCACCGTATACATAGGCGATTACTTTTGGCTTTCCACCGGTAATTGGCATGAGACGAATATAAACATGTTTATAAAACGGATGATCTCCCGGCGGTACTTCGTCTTTTAGAAAAGATATAAATGCAATCCATTTTCCATCGGGCGAAATGTGAGGAAACCAATCGTTAAACTCATCGTTTGTAACCGCCTCCTGGTTGCTGCCATCCGCATTCATTCGCCAAATACGCATGGTACCTGTACGGTTAGAGTTGAAGTAAATGTATTTTCCGTCAGGGGTGTACTCAGGACCGTCGTCTAAACCTTTGGCAGTTGTCATTTGCACTTCTGTTCCGCCTGTTGCAGGCACCTTATAAATATCAAACTCGTTGTTGCGCTGGCCTGTAAAAACAATACTTCTTGCATCTGGCGACCAACCATGCCCATAAGAAGGGCCAGTAGGTGTTATCTGTTTTGGACTGCCGCCTGCTACAGGAACTGTATAGAGAATAGAACCTCCTAAGGCAGCCACTCCGCTGCTTAAACCGAGCATTTTACCATCAAAAGAAAGAAAATGGTCGTTGTTATTATTTTTTACTTCGCCTGTTGGTATCACAGTAGGTTGACGTGAAGCAAGATCGAACTTATAAATCAAACCTTCGCTATTGTAAATTAGACTTTTATTATCCGGCGTCCAGTTAGGGGCCTGGAGGGATTTTGGCGACGTATAAATAGTTTGCCGGTCGCCCGAAGCAACGTTCAAAATCTCTATGTTACTGCCAAGGTATTCTTTGTATGTAACCAATCCTTCACGAGCAGGTACTGTTATCTGAACATCTTTAAACACCCCGGTTTCAACAACGTTGGCATTATGAGAACCGACAAATAAACCTACATATACCTCATCCCCCAAATTCAAGTCAGATACTTGTTCTGTTATAAATGGCTCACCAAATTTTGCCATTCGCATTGTGTAAGTATTCCCTTTTCTCTCAAGCTGAATAATATTAGCATGATCTGTCTTCGACTTTATCTCCTCTGTCGTGGCTCCGTCGGTTTTTCTAAATTGCAGTGAGGTTAGCCCGTCTCCGTGTACTACAGCATTAATTTGTGCAGACTTGCCGTCAAGGCTTTTACGCACCATCCATCCTACTTTTCTGTGCGGGTCTACACCTTGCCATCCCACCAGTTCTGCTCGTGTGTACAATAAAAAGTCTCCTTTCAATTTTTTATATACATAATGAAATTCATCATGATCAAACCAAATATTGTAACCAGAACCTGAGATCACATATTGGTCAGTTTCGGGAATATAAATGCCTGAGCCAGGGGTAACATTTGCCCCGATATCGGCCTGCCCGTCAAAAATCCCCAGCTTTTGCTGCGCGGAAACGGTTATCGATAAAGCGGCTAAAATGGGTAAAAAGATGGTTTTTATAAAAAAGCGAAGTGGCATAAGGTAAAAAATATTAAAGTGATTTGGTGGTATTGTAATAGTATGCTATTGCACTCATTCGGTCTTTGGACCTGTAGCTTAAAAGTATTTGCCTTAGCTACTTAAGTGCGGTAATTGTGCGTTGCGAAAATGCAAGTTGCGAAAGCTATACAAGATTCCTTTTAATGTATGTAATGCTTTTTGTAATGCTTTCGAAAGGATCGCCGGGAGTAATGTCCTGTTCAACAAAAAAGTATTTCATTCCGGCTTTAGTTGCCTGCTTAAATATTCTTTTAAAATCAATTGATCCGTTACCCACCTCTGTAAAGGCCTTTGCCGCTGTTTTGTCCATATCCTTTATATGAAATAGTGGAAACCTTCCCGGATGTTGATTAATCAAGGCAACAGGATCGTTGCCCGATTTGCTAACCCAATACATATCCATTTCCATTTTCACCAGGTTCTTATCTGTATTGAGAAGTATGTCGTATGGAAGCGTAGAACCTTGTTTCATAAACTCAAAATCGTGGTTATGATAACACAATTGTATACCATTTTTTTTGCAACGTTCGCCGGCTTTATTTAAGGCGTCTGCAACCACTTTGTAGTGATCAATGCTACCACGCTCCGGTTCAGATAAATAGGCGCACACCATATACTTAAGGCCAACAGCAGACGCATCGTCTACAGCTTTATCCCATCCTGACATCATGGTACCTTTCTGAATTTGTCCATTTACTTTTTCTTCACCCAGCCTATAGTGACTGCTAGGCATAATTAATCCGTTTTGTTTTAAGAGCTTTAAAAATGCAGCCGGCTCCATACCATAAAATTTCTGGGTACCTGTGTAGGTAGCGCCCTCCAAAGAATTGTAGCCGATAGCTGCAACTTTAGCAAGTGTACCAGCCGGATCTTTTTGCATAGCATCCCGCACGGTATAAAGTTGCAGCCCTATATATTGT
>JALYZZ010000263.1 GCA_030948675.1 Bacteroidota bacterium
GCAATAGTCCCTGCCGGCCGGTAAAGGCGCTGGTTTTGCGATCGTAGGCATGATATAAAAAAAAGTATTTACCGTCTTTTTCTATCGCAGTTCCATGTCCTTTACAAATCCAATTTTCAGAATCAATTAAGATAGGGTTCTCGGCATATTTCTCCCAGGGCCCTAAAAGATTTTTTGCCCTGGCCACACCCGACACATAGCTGCATCCTGAGCCACAACAGCCCGACGCCGCGTACAACGTATAAAAATATTTACCGTGCCGGATAATGCTAACACCTTCTACAAGCGATTTTTCCCACGGCGCATCATTTCTAAATAATTCCTTTTTTTGACCGATTAATCCGGTTCTTTCTTCATTCATTTCGCACGCCCATATCGGGGTAGGTTCACCAGCGCTATTTGCATCTTCTTTCCATACCAGGTACAACTTTCCATGCTCATCTCTTACCGCAAATGCGTCTATCGACCCTAGCACATCGCACACTAACGGACCAAGGTCGCGATAAGGTCCTTCTGGTTTGTCTGCGCTCGCTACACCTACACACAATCCTCCATTCTTTTTATGAGCAGTATAGTAGACATATACCCGTCCTTTATCGTAAGTAATTTCGGGCGCCCAGAAATAATAATCGGCCCAATCAGGTAATGTATTGAAAATGTATCCTTTTTGTTTCCAGTTTACCAGATCACTGGAGTAAAGCAGCGGAAAAGCTGGCTGCCAGTTTGATGAGGTAGCACTGGCCCAATAAGTATCACCCACTTTTACAACCGAGGGATCGGGATTAGCACCCGGCAGCACTAGTTGTTGTGCGTGCAACTGAATAGCAAACCAGATTAAAAAAGAGAATGTGGCAAAAAACTTCATTTAAAACGCATAGTTATAATAATGGCGGTTGCTAAATAATCATTCCGCGTTGTGGTGAAAGTAGTAACTATTGATTGCATGGCTTATGTAAAAGCTGCATCATGGGTTGTATCAACAAGATTCTAGTTCTTTGTTAAGGCGCGGCTGGTATTGTTTAAATGAGAAGGGTCAGAAGCAAGTTGGTCGGCGTCGACAAATAGCAGGAGGATTCAAGAACACCGATACCGAATTGGCAGTTACACGACATTGAAATGACACGGCCTTATTTTTTTAGTAATGATGATAATCCGCTAATAAGGTTAATAAAAGCAGAACAAAGATGGAAGCATTTAATTTGAAAGAAGACCCACATACCAGGTTAAATATTTTAACCGGGGACTGGGTTCTGGTGTCGCCACACCGTGCAAAAAGACCGTGGCAAGGCAAAGTAGAGACGATACCTGCAGATAACAGGCCTTCGTATGATCCCAAATGTTACCTGTGCCCGGGTAATACCCGTGCGGACGGCGGTGTAAATCCTCAATATGATTATTATTTTGTCTTTACAAACGATTATTCTGCCTTGCTTGAAAATACACCGGATGGCGCTTATAATGTCGGTGGTTTACTGTCGGCAAGAAGTGAAAAGGGAATTTGCAAGGTCATTACTTTTTCACCCGATCATAGCCTTACGTTACCAAGACTAAGTGTTGAAGCCATCGAAAAAGTTGTTGAGGTTTGGACTGACGAATTTAGAAATATTGCTCTGAATCCTCAGATAAAATACATTCAGATATTTGAAAATAAGGGGGAAATGATGGGTTGTAGTAACCCTCATCCTCATGGTCAGATCTGGGCAAGCTCCTCATTGCCGCTGGAAATTGTAAAAGAGACAAATCAGCAAACGAAGTACTTCGGCGAGCATGGAAAGAGTTTACTAAGCGCATACCTGCAGTTGGAGCTTGAGCAGAAGGAGCGGATCGTTTTAGAGAATGAACATTTTGTGGCGCTGATACCTTTTTGGGCAGTGTGGCCCTATGAAACGATGATCATAAGTAAACGGCACGTACAAAACATTTTATTATTTACCCCTGAAGAAAAACATGCGTATGCAAAAATACTTAAGCAGTTAACGGCGAAATATGATAATCTTTTTGAAATTTCTTTTCCCTATTCTGCAGGTATGCACCAGGCGTCGGTAAATGACGGGGAGCATCCTGAATGGCATTGGCACATGCATTTTTACCCGCCACTTCTGCGTTCTGCTACAGTCAAAAAATTTATGGTAGGCTACGAAATGCTTGCAAATCCACAACGGGATGTTACCGCAGAGTGGGCCGCCGAAAAGCTAAGGGACCTGAGCGATGTTCATTATAAAGAAAGGGAGCAGGCAGCATCCTTGTAAGAAAATTGGTTTTCTTTATCCAGTCCTTTCGGGGAGTAATTGGCGAAAAAAACAGGGTTTACGCGAAGAGTAATATTGCTCTCTGCGTAAACCCTTTATCTTGAACACACATCGAATGGATGCAGTTATTTTTGCATTTTATGTGTGGTATCGGCAGAAACGTTTGAACCGGTTTTTATCTCTGCACCCGATTCGTCCCCTGACATTTTCACCGTTGTATCACCAGATCCTTTTGCCGCCTTTTCCGTTGCTCGTTCGGTTTTTTCTTCTAACCCTTTATTGCTGTTACTTTCACTCTTTTCAGAAGATTGAGATGTTTCCTCTTTTTCATAAGTTCCTACAGTGGAGGAGCCAGAGTTATCACAGGCAGTTAAAAACAAGAGGCCGGTAAGGCATACTATCGAAATCTTCTTCATTTTACTACAGTTTAATTATTAGAGAAACGAAGGTAAATTGTTATAGTTAAATAAAAGGATGAAACGCCTAAATAAAGGTTCGGAGACACGCCATCACCCATCGAAGAAATTAAAAAAATACTTCTTCAAATACTCAAAGGCCATATACCATCGTTATAAGTTATTTCACTGCTGTTGTTTTGATTCTTCTGACAACTAAAAAGTGTTACCAATTTATCCGCCTTTTCTATCAATTTATGAACAATACATTTGCCCAATTTTCACTAACAGTCATATTGCTGTTTTTAAGTTGTTCTGTTTTTTCGCAAAATATTTTTTGGACTGACAGGTCCCAACCAGTCATGGCACTAAGACATTCCGTTGTAGCATTACCTAAACTGTATCGTACCCTTCGCCTTGATACCTTTAGCCTTACTACTGCATTAAAAGCTGCGCCAAAAGAGTTTTCTAATGCAGCCAATAACCGCCCTTTGATAGTAGTGCTGCCTATGCCAGACGGGACTTCTAAAAAGTTTAGAATAGTGCAGACCACCATTATGGAGGATGGTCTACGCAACAAATTTTCTAACATCAAGACATTTGGTGGACAAGGTATTGATGATCCGTCTGCAACGATAAAAATAGATTGGACCGAACTTGGGTTTCACGCGATGATCTTCTCACAAACTACAGGTACCGTTGTCATTGACCCTTATGCCAAAGAAAGTCTTGTGGATTATATTTCATATAACAAAAAAGATCTTCCTTCAAATATTGCTACGTATGACGAAGGAGTACTATCAGGCAAATTAATTGGAAAAAGCTGGTCGGGTGCAAACCGAATAAGCTCCGCTTCCTGCACAGCGGGAATGTTGCATCAATATCGTGTTGCGGTGGCATGTACAGGCGAATACGCCGACTCAGCAGTAGGCAGCACACAGGTAACAACTGCTCAGGCGCTCTCAGCGATTGTAACAACAATAAACCGGGTAGATGGCGTATATGAGTCAGAACTGGGGATAAGATTAATCCTTGTTAGCAACAACGATAAGATTGTGTTTACTAATCCGGCTGCGCAACCTTTTACGGGTAACAGAAATGCGAATATTTTAATCAACGAGAGTCAAAGGGTAATCGATTCTTTGATCGGTTCGGCCAATTACGACATAGGACACACTTTCAGTACCGGTGCCGGTGGATTTGCCGGAGTAGGTGTAGTAGGTGACAATAACGCAAAAGCAAAAGGCGTAACTGGCTTGCTTCATCCTGTAGGCGACGCTTTTAATATTGATTATGTATCACATGAGATGGGTCATCAGTTTGGTGCTAACCATACTTTTAACGCTACTACAGGCAATTGTGGCGGAAGCAATACAAACTCCGCTACCAATGCTGAACCTGGAAGCGGATCGACAATAATGGCTTATGCTGGTATCTGTGGCAGTACCAACAATCTGCAGCCTTACAGCATTCCGTACTTTCATGCGGTTAGTTTTGATGAGATTACCAATTTTATTACTACCGGCAATGGTAGTTTGGCCGGTACAATCATAACTACAAATAATCACGCGCCGGTGGTTAATGCAGGAGGCAATTACAATATTCCAAAAGCGACACCTTTTGCACTTACCGGCTCCGCGTTTGATGCCGACGGAGATCCGCTTACCTATAGTTGGGAACAGGCAAATGTGCAGGGCCCTTTTACTGATTGGAATAAGCCTTTAGGCGACGCACCCATTTTTCGTTCTTTTGCCCCGGTTAATACGCCCGTCAGGTATTTCCCCCAGGTAACTGACCTCGTAAATAATAAGACTACCATTGGCGAAATATTGCCTTCTTATGCTCGTACACTAAAATTTCGTTTAACTGCCCGCGACAATCATTTAGGTGGGGCTGGCGTATGTTCGGGAGAAACAAGTATAACAGTTGATGGAACGTCCGGTCCCTTTGTGGTAACCGCCCCCAATACATCCACTACATGGAATGTAGGTACTTTTAATTTTGTAACATGGGATGTTGCAAAAACTAATCTTACACCTGTTAATTGTAAAAACGTAAACATTGAGCTTTCTGTTGATGGAGGACTTACTTTTCCGATTACTTTAGCTTCAAACACCCCCAATGATGGATCAGAAGAAATTCTTGTTCCCAGCAATATCACTTCATCGGCAAGAATAAGGGTGATATCAGCCGGAAACATTTTTTTTGATATTTCAAATGAAAACTTTGCAATAACTGCGGTAACTGATCCAGGGTTTACCTTTAATAATCCGCTACCTGTCGCTGCCTGTAATAATACACCTGCTGCAACCATCATCAAAAGCAGTTCCTTCAATAAGTTCTCAACGCCGGTTACCTTATCTGCAACCGGAAACCCTGCCGGTTCCAGCGTTGTTTTTGGTGCTAATCCTGTTAATCCTGGATCAACCGATTCTATTATGTTAAGAGGGAACGTGCCGCCGGGAATGTATAATATCACTGTAACGGGAACGGCTGGTTCTCTTACAGTTTCGAGAACAATTGTTTTTATTATCGGGTCGCCCACAACAGTTACTGTTAATAACGCAACTGCAAGTACCAATACATCCCCTCCCTTGCTGCCCATATTCAGCTGGAAAACTACCGCTGATGCACAATTTTACTCTCTAAATATTTCAACTTCATCATCATTTACTTCGATGGTTCAAAGCATTGATAATATCGGGGACACCAGTTATATGCTTACCACCCCTTTGACTGCTAACACTACACATTACTGGCGTGTAGTGCCTTACAATGGTTGTGGTAGCGGCCCTGCCTCCGTCGCTTCCCAGTTTAAAACACCTGCCGTTGTTTGCAACGATATCGTATATAGTACGAATGTTCCAATCGTTATTGATACTATTAGAAATACGATTGTATCAACGTTAAACATACCGGCAGGAGGGATTATTCAGAACCTAAATGTCGTTGGGCTAAAAGGAACACATACCTACGTAAGTGACCTGACCATTAGTATTATCAGCCCATCGGGTACCAAAGTTCAATTATTAAAAGGAGTGTGCGGCGGCAACCAGGATTTTGATTTGTCTTTTGATGACCAGGCACTAAACATCCTTCAATGTCCAATTAATGATGGACAAGTAAGCAAACCTGCGCAAGCTTTAACAGTTTTCAACAATGAAAATAGTACGGGTACGTGGAAGTTGGAGGTGGTGGATGGTTATGATGAAGATGGGGGCACGCTAAATAGCTGGGGCTTAAAAATATGCACTTACCAGCCATCAGCCCTTCCCGTTAATTGGGTCACTTTTACTGGTAATAAAAATAATGATAAAACAGTGGGGCTGGAGTGGACAGTTGCGAACCAGATAGATAACCAGTACTACAATATAGAAAAGAGTGCGGATGGAGTTAACTTTAATTACATAGGTAAAGTAGAGGCACAAACTTCACCTGCCAAGCAGCAGTATCTTTTTAAAGATGTTAAGCCTTATACAGGAGACAATTTTTACAGGCTAAAGCAGGTTGATAAAGATGGACGGTACAGCTACTCAAAAGTTATAAAGCTCAGTTTCGATGCTTCGCCGGAGCAATACATGGTTTATCCAAACCCTGCAATCGACAAAAGCACGATCCGGGTATTGGCGGATACAAAGCAACTATCTATTCAGCTTACTAATGCTTTAGGCAAAACTGTTTATAAAAGAAGCACAGAATCTGTAAAAGCGGGTCAGGCATTCGAGATACCCGTTAAAGGTTTTGGAAAGGGGCTTTATATCTTAACTCTTTTGTCAGAGAAGGGTATTACAAATGAGAAAATAGTTATTCAGTAAAAACGTTTTAACGTGCTCTATGCCTGCCGAAGGTGGGGC